>WTHG01000231.1:0-1108 GCA_011523245.1 Verrucomicrobiales bacterium
TTGCTCACCCGCGATCAAGAACTGGCGGTAATTCATTGTTAGGTCCAGTGGATGGCGGGGGTGGGGGTAAGGGTGGATTGGATTCAGGTTTACGCTCGTAAGGTCGAAATTGGGTAATCTGGGTTTTTAGCCATTTGAAATTCAGGGCCAGAGCTACCAAGATCATGAAGAGTACCGACCCAAGATGAACCATCAAATGCAAATTGCGTTCATCATCATTGGAGTTGGCCATAACCATACCGACATTAATGACCATGCCCGGGAGTACCCAATCTTCAGCAATCATCTTTTGCGTGAAAATAAAATAGAAAATCATCAAAAACAAAAAAGGTAAGATAATTAATAGTACCAAGAATAAGGTCGCCAATTTTGGGGTGCGTTTAGGGAAAAAGGTTCGGTGTAGCCAGACCCCAAGCAAGGCATAGGCGAAAGCGTAAAGTACATAAAGTGAAGACCCGACGTAAATGTTTAAGATTTCGCTTTCGTGAAAGAAAGTCCCCGTCTGATAGTTATCCCAGAGAACATTAAATCCGAATAGGCAAGTCATCGTGGCCAGCCATAGAATTAATAGCCACAAAAGGCAGGATAGTGTGCCGTTATAAAAGAAGAATGCGATGAAACGTCTGAATGGGCTAGTCGGAATGGTTCGCTTAACACGGATACTCAAGTCATCTCTCCCGCCAATACAGAAGAACATTCCCAAAACTGAAATAGCACCGATTCCCAGAATTATAGGTATAACGAATTCTTCTTCTTGCTCAAACCAGGACCACAATAAGAACTGGATAATCATTGCGGCACTCATAAACGTGACATAGCGGCGCAAGGGTAGGGAACGGTTGGCTGATGAGGGCGTGATAAAGGCAACGGCGACTTGGTATAACAAACCAGCCAATATGAGAAAATCCACCAGATAGGTAGCCACGAAGGGGATAAATTCCTCCCAAAAATTTGCCGATGATAATCCTCTGGTAATAACCGAACCGGCCACGGCTCCTCCAACTATCCAGATGCTGGTGAAAATCGCATTACCTCCTACAAATAGTGCGGCGAGAATCTTCATCACTGTATGAAGCGGGGCCAAAGCGATTACAATTGCCCCCATTGT
>WTHG01000231.1:1208-9677 GCA_011523245.1 Verrucomicrobiales bacterium
TACGCCGATGTAAATGGGGATAAAAATGTAGGCGGCAACAAGGGAGGTGAATCCGATCGTTCCAAAGATGGTGGGGCCCAAATAATTGGCAGCATTGTTTTGTGCCTCTCCAAAAATCACTGCCCCCAGTGAAATGAGATAAAACACCAGCAGCATGAGCAATAATGTGCCCGTAACGACCCAGCTGCGAGAGGCCTGACGAAGGTCTTTCACCCAGACCGGATTCACATCGAACTGGAGAAGTCGGGTCAAAAGTGCGGAGGAAGGACTTGAAGTGGATTCACTCATTGAACTTTGCCCTCGGTAATATTCATGAAAATGTCTTCCAGATTGGCCTTCGTCTGGCGGAATTCGATAATACGATGCCCACGCTGAATGATCAGGTTTAACACTTCAAAGGCGTTTTCTTCAGCGCCTTCCACATCAAATTGAATCTCATGCCCGGCTTGGCGTGGTTGATCGACGTGCGGCATTTCCAGAAGATCACGAAGTAACGCAGTTGGATCACTTAAGGCGCGCAGAGCGTAAGTGAGTTTTTCGCGGCGTCGTTCAATTAGGCTGCCGGTTTCGCCGGCATCAAGAATACGACCTTGCTCAATAATCACAGCGCCATGGCAAATTTCTGTGAGTTCGGCGAGAATATGGGAACTGATAAAAATGGCTTTACCCTGATTGGCTAAAAGTACGAGCAGTTCACGTAACTCAATGCGTGCGCGCGGATCAAGGCCGGCTGCCGGTTCATCAAGGATTAGAAACTGTGGATCACTCACCAGCGCGCGTGCAAGACTGACGCGTTGTTTCATTCCCTTGGAAAGGGATCGCAGTTGCTTGTCTCGAATGCCAGCGGTGTTGGTGAATTCCTCAACGCTGAGTACGGCTTGTTCCCGGGCATCCCCTCGCAGACCATAGGCGCGTGCAAAAAAATCGATATAATCATTCACTGTTGTGTCCCAGTACGCGCGCAGTTCGTCGGGCACAAAGCCGATGAGATGCCGGGCACGTTCTGGGTCTTCCACCACGGAAAGGTTATCCAAGCGCACATCCCCGGCGGTGGGTTCATCCAGCGTGGCCATGATACGCATGGAGGTGGTTTTGCCAGCGCCGTTGGGGCCGACAAATCCGAAGATCTGGCCGCTCTCAAATTGAAAGGATACATCATTGACCGCTACGGTTTGGCCGAACTCGCGGCGGAGGTTTTCCACGATGATTTTCATGGCTTCATTTTCTCCGGTGGCAGAATGCCGATCACGTGGCTCAAGGTGGTGTCCTTTGTTTTCCGGTGAGCCAGAGGGTTTTCCAGAAACGGAGAGCCGCGGTCAATGACCGCCCAGTAAGTGGACTCCGGCATCAAGCCAATGCTGAGGTGCTCCCATTCGTCTTCGGCGGAGGATTCCAGCAATGTATTGGCGAATTCTTTGATTGTTGAGCGTTGAGGAATACCTGCGGTGTTAGGTCTGAGTGTGACTTTTTCGCCGGGCAAAATATCGGTGGCTGTAAAGAAATCGCCCCGAGCACTTCGTAGGGTAAGTTGTGAGAGAGGGGCCCCTAGGCTGTTAATGATTTTCGGTGTGCCGTTTTCCCAATCGATTTCAATACGTTTCTCAGTATGTTCACTCTTTCGTATCGCAAAATGTGTCGGCACTCTTGAGCTGGCCCATTTGCCAGTAAATAGCTGTTCGCCCCCATCAGTCCATGCTACCGAGCGCCCTGATCCCGTGTCACGCTTCCAGCCATCTATCAAAGGCGTAACTTCAGAGTTTCCGGAGAAATCCAATCGTCCAGGCGCGATGGGAGCATAAACACCAATCCCTCCCAAAGTGACGGCTTCCTGTTCGTTTTGATTTAGAATGGTCAAAGACTCAGTGCGAACGCGCGGGGTTACACCTTCACTAAAAATAGATACTACAAAAACCAAAGCGCTGGTCAGGAGAGAGATGGCTGGTAAGGTCCATAAAAACCAGGCACGAACATCTTTCCGGTTAAGCAAATATAAGTTTATGGGACCCGCGATTAAAACAAAGAGTGTCAGAAGACCGATCACCAAGCGTACTGGAGTTCTAACCCCATCGACCACCGGAAAGAAACTATTGAAATCTCGGTTGTTTGCCCCATGCCAATGATGTTCATCGTGAATAATTTCAACAGCTTCATTCAAATCACCAATCATCGGGATGGCTTTTTGATTGTTTTGAGGACTGTCTGCTTTGAGTAACTTTAAGATGGAATTTCGGCTCTCATCGGATTCGGATTGGAAATGATCAACCAAGCCGAATCCAATAAAAGATTCGTGATTAAACCCATTGGATAATGTGGACGGGTTGGTTTCCTTATCCCCAAGGACGACTAAATGTCCACCTGTTCGCACCCATCTTTGAATTGCCGAACGGGTCTCTTCGTTTGCCTGATTCCATTCCTCCTCGTAGAGGATCAACATATCATACGCACTATACTCTAGCCAGTTT
This sequence comes from Verrucomicrobiales bacterium, assembly GCA_011523245.1. Classification (GTDB taxonomy): domain Bacteria; phylum Verrucomicrobiota; class Verrucomicrobiia; order Limisphaerales; family UBA1100; genus UBA1100. The sequence goes on from WTHG01000231.1 coordinate 3,671, forward strand.
GTACCCCATTTTGAAGTGACTCTATCTGAGGTGTGGAAGACAACGTGAGGGTACGCATGTGAACCATGTCTGCCGTGTGAGCTATGTCTACCAGGGGATACCCTTGATAGAGCTGATTCTAGCGCGGGTTTATCAACTTTTCGACTAAGTAAAACAATGCGGGCTCTCTGCCATCCCGTGTTTTTGTATTCCCCTAATTTATTACTTAGGCCCATTTCTAAATGGCGTTCTTGTCCATTGCACTCAATGAGAACTCGATCATTGGCATAACCGAACGTCAAGGGAGGTTGGAGAATTGTAACCTCCCTGGTTCCCGGTAAAATGGTGAAGGTTCGGGAGACCGAATTCAGACTGTGATCTTCAGAGAAGTTTGAACTGGGTAGCTTGAAAGAAACACTCCGTTTACCGGTGCCTGAGTGATGAATCGTAAATCTATGGGCCGTATATCCATGATAGATAGTTTGGTTATCTGTTTGAGCCACAATATGCAGATTCAGCTTGGTGAATGTGGCTGAGCCAGGGGCGGCCAAGACCGATACGGCAAGGTAATAAAATACACCGATAATTGGGAAGTAACTCATGCTTTTTGCAGGGATACATCGGTCGGTAAATCGAGGCCAGTTTCATCCAGTTCCTCCAGAAGATCAGTAAGCACGCGGCTAGCGTCTACTCGGTCGAAACGCGCTTGGTAATTAAGAATGAGTCGGTGGTTCATTACCGGCTTGGCTACGGCGGCCACGTCCTCGAAGCCGACGGTGGGGCGGCCATCGAGTAGGGCATTGGCACGGGCGGCTTCGCCCATGGCAATGGCCGCCCGAGGCGAGGTGCCGTATTGGACGTATTGTTTCACACTCTCCGGTGCCTCGGCATGATCCGGGTGGGTGGCGGCCACTAGTCTTGCAATGTAGCCTGCTACTGGCTTGGGCAGGTAGATGCGTTCCATCACGGTAAAGAGATAATTCAAATCATCGGCACTGGCCTGCCAGTTGGGCGACGGGAGATCGCCTTGACGGCGTTCGGTGATAATGCGCTGGAGTACGTCGGCATCCACGGCATCAAACATGACCCGGAATAGGAAGCGATCCAGCTGAGCCTCAGGCAGGGGGTAAGTGCCTTCCATCTCGATGGGGTTTTGGCTGGCGATCACAAAAAAGGGTTGGGGCAATTCGCGGGTTTGGCCGCGTAACGTGACTGAGCGTTCCTGCATGGTTTCCAGCATTGCGCTCTGGGTTTTGGGCGAGGCGCGGTTGATTTCATCAGCCAACAGGATGTTGGTGAACACCGGGCCGGGTTCAAAAATCATTTCGCGTTGGCCGCTTTCGGTTTGCTGAAGAATGTGCGAACCGAGTACATCGCCGGGCATTAGGTCGGGCGTGAACTGCACGCGGTTGAAATCGAGCTGCAGTATATTACCGATAGTCCGAACGAGGGCGGTCTTGCCCAAGCCTGGTAGGCCTTCGAGTAGGATATGGCCACGACTGAGCAGACCGGTAAGTACGAGGCGATGGAGTGATTCACGACCCAGCAGACAACGGTCCATTTGTTCGCAGATTTGCCGGGTGATCGAGGTGGCGGGATCCAGTTCCGCCGGCTTAAGTAGAGCAGGAGAGTCACTCATGGGGCTGATTCAATATCCTACCCATCAGCCGGATGGAGAGCACGCAAAAACAATGTCATTCAGGCGTGGCCGGCGGATTCACGCCTGGCCGAGTGAAAAAGCGCTTCACTGCGGTGCGATGGCGGGGCAGTACGGGGGCCACCAGCGCGTTGCCGCCGCCGGCTTGGGCGGTATTGAGAGCACCTTGGCCGAGGATGGCCTCGCCGCCGGTTACTTCCGGCGCGGTGATGGTCACTCCCGCGAGCTTGGCCTGTTCCAAGGGCACGCTGAGTCCGAGTTTTTGTTCCTGAAATTCCGCGCCTTCCTCGGAGGATTCATTGCCGTACAACAATGGCGCATGGCCGGGGCCGCGGTTGGCGTCTCCACGCCAGCCCAATTCCGGGCCGAGTTGCTCTAGCAATTCCTGAAAATCTCCGCCGTGCTGTTTCAGTAAATCCGCCAAGGGACCGGGGTCAAGTCCGCCCAGTTCGCCGAGTTGAAACTGGTCGGCTAGGTTTGGCGGGATGAGCCCTTTCTGGGCCAATTGTTTGGCCAGATCGAGGAGTTCATCTTGGTTGTTTTCCAATGCTTCCAGCATCTGCTTCAGCTGCTCCGCATCCGGCCCGCCTTCGCCTAGTTTTTTGAGTGCCTGTTGCATGGCCTTTTGAAGTTCGGGCGGCAGATTCTTGGGATCCAGTGCGCCGTCCTGGTTTAATTGATTCATCAACTGGCCGAGTTGCTTGAGGCCTTCTTCAAACGCCTTTTGGTTTTCCAAATCTTTGGGCAGCATCTCCAGCGCTTTGCCGAGAAGGGATGCTTCGTTAAGGGCGTTGAGTTTGGATAAGGCATCCTCCGCTTCTTGTTGGGCAAGTTGCTCGTTGGTTTGTAGTAATTGGTCCAGTGCCTCCCAGGTCTTGGATGGGTTTAAGCCGGAGGCCTGCTCGGCGATGCGGTCGAGTTCCTCGCGTTTGTTTTCCGCTTGTTGCGGAGAGAGGATGTATTCGGATTCGAGCACATCAATTTGCTCATGAAGATCCTGCACTTGCTGGCTGATCTCTAGGGGAGGGTCGGCGATTAGGCGCGCATACTTTACCGGAAAGAGCAGTGCCGTAATGAAAAACACCAAGGCCAATATGGTGCCCAGCCACGCGCTGCCGCTGTGCCATTGCACGGAGGGCAGGGCGAGCGAACCGGATCGGGCTTCCCACGAGCGGGTGTCCACCTCGGCGGCGGCCATTACCAAGCCGCCCGCATGGTTTTGCCGGTCGAATGCTGCTCTTAACTGATTGGGATCAGGTCGCCGTTGGCTTTCGCGATACCATGCTATCGCCACGAGCAAGGCCCACGAGGCCAAGAGGTATTTCCACCAGTCTCCCGGCAGATCGCTGGTGAACCGAATACCAAGTACGACAACGCCGGCAATCATCAGCCAGAGCGCGCTCCAGCGGAGCACAGATCGATAAATCATCATCGCGTGTACTCGACGGACAAAAGATTCTAATGCCGGATCAATCGTGCTCATGAACTCTGCCAGCTTATCGGTTGTTGGGGGGGCGTCAAGCCAGCTTCATTACGCCAGTTTCCATTCGCCACGGCCTGGGCGATCGATGAGGGCGTTGGCATCGGGATCGCCTTGGAACTGGTATTTCTTGGCGTCCCACTGGAGGTCGCGGCGAAGTTGGTAGCCGTGGTTGGCGAGGCTGCAGAGGATGCTGGTGTGGGCTCCATAGGAGACATCGGCCACGGGGCGTTTGCGGCTGCGGATGCAGTCGATCCAGTTGCGGCGATGGCTGCGGCCGATATCCGGCAGGCGCCAGTCTTTGTTGCCAAAGGGGGAGTCCACCGCGCTCTTGGGATCGGCGGTGATGCCGCGGCGATCGACGTACAACGTGCCTTCGTCGCCGTAAAAGACCACGTCGTTGAAGGCGTCCTTGGTGCTCTCGTGAATGATCTCGAGGCCGTCGGCGTAGATCATCTTCAGGCCGCTGGAGCCTTCCTTGGGTGGGATGATTTTAACCGGGCCGGTCTCATCAATGTCCATGGCCCATTTGGCAATGTCGTAATGGTGCGCGCCCATGTCGCTGAGGCCGCCACCAGCATATTCGCGGTAGCGCCGCCATTGGGGGAAATGGCGATGAACGTCGGTGGGGCACAGCACTGAGTTGAAGGCGCGCTCGGGCGCGGGGCCAAGCCACATGTCCCAGTCGATGTCGTCTGGTTTCTTCTCAGCAGGCAAATCACAGGGCACGCCGGCACTGCCCACGCCGATCTTGATTTTGCTGACTTTACCCACGCGACCGTTGCGGATGCATTCTACAGCCTTGCGGAAGTGGCCGCCAAACTCCGTGCGTTGCTGGCTGCCGACCTGATAGACGATCTCGTGTTTGCGGGCGGCCTTCACGGTCTCCAACGCGGCGCGGATGGTGACGGTGAGGGGTTTCTCGCAGTAAACATCTTTCTTGGCCTCGGCGGCCATGATGGAAGGAATCGCGTGCCAATGGTCGGGCGTGCCGATCACTACGGCATCAACGCGTTTATCGGCGAGGGTTTCGCGAAAATCCCTAGTGACTTTGCAGGCGTTGTTGGCACCGTATTTATTGGCGACACGCTTGAGGCCGTTATCGAGGCGCACTTGGGCGACCTCGGCTAGGCTTACCACGCGGCAATCTTGTTGGCCTAGAAAAAAGCCTAGATGTCCGCCGCTTTGTTTGCCGACGCCAATAAAGCCGATTCCGATGGTATTGCTTGGCTTGTTGGCCCAAGCGTGGCTGGAGATAATGTTTGGTAACGCAATTGCGGCGCCCGTGGTGGTCTTGAGAAAAGTTCGACGATTCGTTTTCATGGAAATCAAAATGCAACAGGTGTGGTGAAAACCCTGACTTAACCAGAGCACTCTGTAAACCCTGCACTAGGTCGGTTATTCGCCGATGCAATAGAGATGGGTGTCGGAACGAAGATACAAGCGATTATTGGCCACGGCTGGACTCGCGTTGAAAACACTGCGGTCTCCGGAAAATTCGTTTTGTGCCAACTGTTTGAATTTAGGTTTGGCTTCGATAACAAATGCGCCGGCATTTCGGCTAATGGAAATAACTTTTCCATTAACAAAAACCGGCGAGGCATAAAATTTTGGTGTTCGGTTACGGCTGGTGAGTCTTTCACGAAACACTTCTTTTCCAGTTTTGGCATTGAGGCATACCGCGTATCCGCTACGATCCATCCAATATAGATGGTTTTCATAAAATAATGGGGAGGGTACGTAGGGAGAACGTGTAGCAGTCCACAGCTTGTGAGACTCGGAGATGTCTCCTTTACCCCCAATTCTAAGGGCCAAGCCGCTTTGGCGTGGATAGCCACCGAAAGCATAAAGTGCACCATTGCCGGCGATCACGCTTGGAGAAACATTGCTACCCCCTACATCTGTATAAGCGTACCAATTGATCCCGCCTTTCTCTGGATCAAATGCCCAAATCTCACGGGACACTGCAAGAACCAAATCGTCACGGTCGCCTGAACGAACCAAGGTTGGTGTGGCGTAGGAGTCCTGATAACTTCCGATGTCGCTGGGAGACCATTTCCACGCCACCTTGCCGTTTGTTTTATTTAGCGCGAGCATTTGATGCCCTCGGAGTAGATCATTTAGAAGCACCTTGCCTTCGTATAAGACGGGGCTGGCTGAGGCTCCCCAACGTTTTCGACTAGAGTCAATTCCGGTGGCCGCGCGCCAGAGTTCGCGGCCATTAAGATCAAAGGCAATTAGGCCGGTTTTGCCGAGATAGACATAAACTGCTTTGCCATCGGTTGTGGGCGTGGCGGTGGCGTAACCGTGTTCAGGCACTCCCATTCCTCCATATTGATCCTCATTGCCCTGCGCTTTAATATCCTTTTGCCACTGAATCTTACCGGTTTTTGCATCCACACAAACCAAGTGGCGCATGAGGCTTTGCAGGTTGCCACTGGCTCTACTCACACCGTAACCGGAGTAGCAGGTGAGAAACAGTTGATTGCCCCAAATGATTGGACTGGATGCGCCGGGCCCGGGTAGTTTTAGCTTCCACTTGAGGTTTTTGGATTCACCCCAGTTTGTGGGAACTGATTCGTTTTGGGCAATTCCATCGCCATTTGGCCCGCGCCACTGCGGCCAGTTTTTTGAGGCTGCATCACCGGTGACAACCAGTCCCCATGCAAAGAGTGCTGGAACAATCCCAAGTCTCATCAGTTTGACGATTTACGCTTCGCTACGTCCCGGGCCTCCTGGCCTTGGGCCACGCGGGTTGGAAGGGCCATCCGGTCTACCTTGGCCTGGTCCGCCGGGTCGGCGGAAGTCATCGCGCCCTCCTTGGCCTGGTCCTCCTGGTCGGCGGAAGTCATCGCGCCCTCCTTGGCCTGGTCCTCCTGGTCGGCGGAAGT
>WTHG01000231.1:9777-12037 GCA_011523245.1 Verrucomicrobiales bacterium
GCGTCCCCCTTGGCCTGGTCCTCCTGGACGGCGGAAGTCATTGCGTCCTCCTTGGCTGCCAGGCTGGCGTGGGTACATCTCATCGCGCGTAATCTTCCCGTCCCGATTGCGATCCAGTTGAGAGAGGGCCTTGGAGGCATTTTTTAATTCATCAGCTGAAATCACACCATCGCCATCTGCATCGAGTACTGTTGCCAATGGGTTGCGAGGAGGTTGTCCCCCAGGGCGTCCAGGGAATCCGCCCTGACCGGGGCCACCAAATCCGGGGCGATCCCCTTGGCCCGGACCACCGGGACGAACGCCTCCGCCAGCCTGACCGGGACCACCGGGACGACCTTGGCCTGGACCGCCTGGGCGACTCTGGCTAGGGCCACCGGCACCGGGTCGGCCGGGTGCGGTTTGGTTGCCTTGTTGTTTACGGAAAAACTCCTGAATCTGTTCGCGGCTGGGCCGTTCCTCGCTGTCAATTTTTCCGTTGCCGTTTTTATCGAAATTTTTGAGGAATAATTCCCTGATGTTGGATTGGTCGCCGGGGCGTCCCTGTGCGTGGGAATCCGTGGGTGTGAGTAACAGGCCTCCGAGAATGGCAGGCAAAAGGTAGTGAGCTTTCATTGTGTGGTAAGAGTGACGCCGCTTGGGCTTGGTGTCTATCGTTTTGACGGTTCATTTGGAGTTTGGTTACATTTTTTAAGGGTTCCTTTCGAGAAACTGTAACTCGATAGAGCATAAGAACGTCCTTTAAGGGGGTTTTATGATGAAACGATTTGGAATTTTGCTAGGTTGCCTGACGGCCTTGAGTCAATGGAGCTCAGCGGCGGATCAAATTGCTTGGTTCGGCACTTGGAAAGGCGGCTTGGCCGAGGCAGAGCGCACGGGGAAGCCTATTCTGCTGATTTCTGCTGCGCCACAGTGCCACAATGTGCCGGGGGTGTGGTGACCGGGCAAGACCAGCATGGACAGGAGTTTCCTGGCCGATCAAGACGTTATCGCCGCTTCTCGGAAGTTCGTTTGCATTCGTTTGGCTACCTACGAGAACGCCGATGAAAACGAAGTGCTCAAGGGTGTGTTTGCCCCTGGAGGAGTCCTGCAAAACACAGTATTTTCCCTAATGAGCCCGGATGGGCGCACATCATTGGTGCGAGCCGGTCGCAGTCCTGCATGGGCTTTTGGTGGGCAAGTGGGTCGCGGGATTCATCAACAACCGGCGGAGGTAATCGGTAAAATGGCGCAAACTATGGAAGCCATTGCCTTGGCGTATCCGGGTAAAGATAAACCCGTTGGCCGGGTGCCACTGCCGTACCTCGCGGACCTTAGGCTGGCCCTGAATGTTGCGGCAGCTGACCGGCTGCCCTTGGTGGCCGTGTTTGGAAACTCAGAGCAGCGTAAACAGTTGGAACAGAAACTGGAACCTTTGGCTTGGTCTGATGAATTTCTAGGACGTGCTCTGTATGTGCCGGTGAATCACCCGGAAGAATTTAAGGCGATCAGTGGATTGAAAACGAAAGCCGGTTATGTAGTGATCCAGCCGGACATATTTGGCCTAAAGGGTAAGGTGATTAAGGAAATTCCAATCCAGTCTACTGCCGCCCAGGTTAAGCAGTCTCTGTCCATGGCAGTAGGGCAGCATCAGCCTAGTACTTTGACCTACGAACAACACCGGAGTCAGGGTGCAGCCGCGGGACAGCGCTGGGAAAGCAAAACCCCCAATACCGACGGGATTGGCCGAAGCCGGTTCGGTCCGCGCCCGCGCCCCTAAGGCATGTGGCGGGTGATTGGAATTTTGGTATATGGGCTAACGGGATCGTTGGGAATTCTTCTTGCTGACACGGATCGGCCGTCTCGCCCGAACATCGTCCTGCTGGTTTCCGATGATATGGGTTGGAATGATGTGGGGTATCACCAGAGCCGGATTTCTACGCCGCATATTGATCAACTGGCACGGGACGGCATTCGCTTAAACCGATTCTATGTGCACCCTGTTTGTAGTCCCACCCGAACGGCGTTGATGACCGGCCGGTTGCCGGCGCGCATGGGTATCACGGGCGTGATCGGGCGCGCGGGTAGCGTGCCAAAGGATGAAGACTTTTTGCCGGAATGGATGCATCAGGCGGGGTATCAGACTTTCATGGCTGGAAAATGGCACCTTGGCATGATCGATCGCGCTAGTCTTCCCAGTGCGCGCGGGTTTGATCAGTTTTTTGGTTTCTATGGTGGTGGCATCAACTACTACAACACGGTTGGAACCCGCCACTCCCGTTGG
>WTHG01000432.1 GCA_011523245.1 Verrucomicrobiales bacterium
AAACCGCATCCGCCTACTCACCGATGAACTTGGCTATTACGAATACGAAACCATCAAGCCCGCCGCTTATGGTGTGGGCAATTCCACGCGACCTTCGCATATTCATTACATGGCACAGGCCAACGGTCATCAACGGCTCATCACCCAGTGCTACTTCAAGGGCGATCCGCACATCGCGAAGGATCCTTGGGCCAGTCGTTCGCCCCTGATCGTTCCGCTCCAAAAAACCCGCTGTGAGCACGGCGCGTATTGGGCCGGTCGATTCGATGTGGTGCTGGCTGGCACTGGGGCTTGACGCACTGCAGCATTGCTTTTGTTGACGTATTTTTATACAAAATCTCTGGCTGTCATTTCGCATGCTGGAGTCCATTCGCAAAATCTTTGATCGCCAGCAAAAGCCGCCTTATCAAGCCGGCACCAACCTGCTGTTATTGCTCGTACTCTCGCTGGTAATAGGAGCCGGCGTTTCCTATGCCACGCTCGGGTTTATGAAAACCTTCGAGCACGTGGTGAACTGGGTGTACTTCGATCATAGCGAGAGCCCCAGCGGCCGATACACCCACAAATTCGATGCCCGCAACAACCTGCAGTTTGATTTTCGAGGCAACAAAATTCACGGACTGGAAGGTCTCAAGCAAACCCAATGGCCCACCAACGGCAGCTGCACCATTGTCACCACGCGCGATGGCGTTCGCCTACCGGCTCACCAAACCGAATGGACTTATGCCGCGGGCAAAGTTCACATCCAGTCCAAGGCATTGGCCAAGCCTCTTGAGTTGCAATTTGAGGGCCAAAACCTCGCGCCCACCGAAATCACCAAAACCAATCTAGCCTCAATGCTGCCCGCCGCGGATCCTCCCGGCCCCTTGCTCTTTCAGTATAAACAAGGCTCATTCACCGATGTTCCCAAATGGCACATCTTCGCCGCGCTCACCGGTGGCGGCCTGTTTATTGGCCTGTTGTATGTGGCCCTGAAACTTCCGCGCGGCCACGGCCCGGCCGACGCCATTATCGCCCGCATCAATAACGACGGCATCATGCCTGTTCGCGAAGGCATCTCCACCGCGCTCATTTGCGCCAGCTCCATCGGCTTGGGCGCCTCCGTCGGCCGATATGGCCCCGCCGTGCACTTGGGCGCCACGCTCGGCTCCGGCTTTGGTCAAATCTTCAATCTCGGCCGCACCAACACCGTCACTTTCCTCGGGTGCGGCGTAGCTAGCGCCATCGCCACCTCGTTCAATACCCCCATCGCGGCGGTCATCTTTGCCCATGAAGCCATCATCGGCCATTACTCGCTCCGCGCCTTTGCACCCATCACCATCGCTGCCGTCGCAGGGAATGCAGTCGCCATTCATCACGGCCGTTTCTTTGATGGCTTTCAAAATCTAACGGCCCCGGCCGAACTCACCCTCGGGCAATATCCGCTCTTCGCCTTTGTCGGACTCATCGCCGGTCTCTTAGCTATCATATACATGCGCAGTCTGGTGAGCGTGAAAAAGGCGGTGGACAAAACCAAACTTCCCTTGTGGAGCCGGCCGGCCATCGCCGGGTTCGCCATCGCCATCGTCGCCATTTGGCTCCCCAACCTATTGGGGCTCGTGGAGGAAACCACCACACAGGTGATTCAGGATCAAGGCACCGAGTATGTCCTGCAGCTCTTGTGTTTTCTGATCGTGTTCAAAATCGCCGCCACCGCCCTATGCCTAGGCAGCGGTATGCACGGAGGCGTATTTGGCCCTGCCCTTTGCATTGGCGCAATGGTCGGGGCGGCATTGGCGATGGCGTATGATGCCAGTTACTACCAGATCTTTGCACTCGCCGGCATGGGCGCTTGCATCAGCTCCGTTGTCGGCGCACCCATCGCCACCATCCTGATCGTCTTTGAGCTGAACCAAAACTACTCCGTCGCCACCGCCGTTATGGTCGCCGTGGTCATCAGCAACCTCGTTACCAACAAATATTTCGCTCGATCCTATTTCCTGTTTCAAGTTCAGGCCGCCGGATTCGACATAAACGCCGGTCGCGAAGTGCTTATTCTCCAACGCCGTCGCATTCGCGAAGTGATGGAAACCGGATTTCAAACCATTAACCCCGATGCTGATCTGGCCGCGGTAGAACAAGCCCTCCGCGCCCACCCCGAAGCCGACTTGTACGTCGTCGATTCCGACCAAAAATTACTGGGCGTCATCACCCTCGCCGGCGCGTGGGACACCCTGAAAGCCGGTACCAACCAAACCGCCGCCGATCTGGCCACCCAACCCGAGCATATTCTGACCGAAGAAACAGACCTCAACCAAGGCTTTGAAATCATCGAAGAATTCGTTGGCGTCAGCATTCCCGTAGTGGAAAACACCCAAACCCAACGCCTCACCGGTATCATCCACGAAGCCAACATCATCCAAGCCTACAACGAAGCCGTCAAAACCGCCCGCGGCGAGGAACAAGGCCTCGATAACTTTTCGCAAAAAACACCCCAAAGAGATTGACAGCAAGACACAAAATAGTACGTTTACGTAACATTTGACCTGAAGCCGGTCATATACACAAAAAAACCGTAGCCAATACGCGCAAATAATCGTCCAATAGCTAGGAAACACGCCGTCATGCGCCCCTTCACCCAAATCCTAATTCTAACCCTAAGTACCGCCGCCCCGGCTCTCTTTGCTCAATTCACCATGGGTGGCCTAGGCACCTCCATGGGCATGATGGGCGGTCTCCAAGGCATGGGATCAAATGCGGGAGGCATCGGGATGGGAGCAGTAAACGGTCTCCAAAATACCATGGGCATGACCGGTGGCATGATGGGGGGAATGACTCCAGGCATGGGTGGCTTTGGTAGTCAAATGGGTGGCATGGGCGGATTGAGTGGTATGGGAGGCTTTGGTAATCAAATGGGCGGTATGGGCATGGGCGGCATGGGCGGCATGGGCATGGGCGGCATGGGCGGCGGCGGCATGGGCGGCGGTGGCGGCGGCGGGCTAGACACCGCCAGCATGCGCGCAGGCTTCGTGCGCGCTTGGTCGATACCCAGCGTCCTACACGGCTCTTACACAGTTAACTTACCCCGCCAGTTCCCGGACGTGCTCCTATGCCGTGACCTGCTACCAACAATACAAAT
>WTHG01000355.1 GCA_011523245.1 Verrucomicrobiales bacterium
GTTCCGTGCTTCACCGCCGATCACGAAACCTGCGCCCGCTTGCAGGACACCATCGAGGCCAATCCCGAAGCCGAGCTGGTCATCGCCGTCACCACCACCACCATCACCGTCGCCGGCGAAACCATCCAGTTGACCATCCAACCCGGCGCCCAAGGCCAATACCTCGACGGCTCCTGGGACGCCCGCGCCGGCCTGCTGGAGAATTTAGATGGCGCCAAGGCCGTGGCTGAAAAGCTGCCGTATGTTTCCAACTACGCGTAATGCGCATTTACCATAACCCCCGCTGTTCCAAGAGCCGGCAGGCGAAGCAGCTTTGTGAAGCGGCCGGGGTGGAGCTGGAAGTGGTGGAGTATCTCAACACGCCGCTGGATGAGGTGATGTTGCGGGAGTTGCTCGGCCAACTCGGGTTGCAGGCCCACGCGGTGGTGCGGACGAAGGAGGAGATTTATGATCAGCTGGGACTCTCGCCGGATTCACCGGAAGAAACGGTGCTGGCGGCGATCATCAAGTATCCTATCCTGCTCGAACGCCCCATCGTGGTGAAGGGCAACCGTGCTGTGATCGGGCGTCCGCCGGAGAAGGTGAGCGAGCTATTGTAGGGACGGTTTCTTTTTGTTGTCTCTCTTGCGTCCGTCACCTAGCCTGTCATCATGGCGGTTGGCCACAAGCATGCTAATGCATTCGGTGATTTTCATGGCACCTCACGCGAAGGGGTGGCCCTAACGGATCGTCGTGGGATGATCAAGGCCGGCATGGCTGGCATGGCGGGCTTGTCGTTGCCGGGCTTGTTACAGGCCCGAGAGGTGGCCCGCAAAACCGGTCGGCCCATGGGGGGGCACAAATCGGTCATTTTACTTTGGATGTGTGGCGGCCCCAGCCACATCGATACACTGGATCCCAAGCCGCATTTACCGGAAAATCGGCGCGGCCCTTTTGCCACCATTCCCACCACGTTGCCCGGCGTTCATGTCTGCGAACATTTGCCGAAATACGCCAAGCTCACGGATAAACTCACCCTGATTCGTTCGGTGGATGCCCGGGGAAGCAATCATCAACCTAATCAGGTGATGCAAACGGGAAACCGTGCGGCGGCACCACGCGCCAATCGGGAGGGGAAACTGTATCCGGCCATCAGTTCCGTGGTCGGTCAACGGTACGGGGCCAATCAACCGGGGTTGCCGCCAAGCGTGCATTTGAATCTGCGGGACCGCACTCACTTTGCCTGGGGCGGTTGGCTGGGGAAACAGCATGACCCCTTTGTGGGCGATAACCCCTCCAAGTTGTTTGAGTTGCCCGGCGACATCACGGTGGATCGCCTGAACAACCGACGGGCTCTGTCGAATTCTTTGGAACGGCTTCGGCGTGGATTGGATCAACGGGGTGATCTGGAGGCCATGGATACGTTCGGCCAGCAGGCATACGATTTGGTCACCGGCCCGCGCGCGCGGGAGGCCTTTGATATCACACGCGAACCGCAAAAGATTCGGGATGCCTATGGAAAACATGAGTGGGCCCAAAAAGCTTTGTTGGCCCGCCGACTGGTGGAAGCGGGCGTGGCATTTGTCACCATTGACCTGTCCAACCATCGGGCGTCCGGCACTTGGGATACACACGGCGACAAGTTCCCGCCGTATGGCGGAATTGTGAGTGGGCTGAAACCGTTGCTGCCGGTCTTCGATCATCTGTACTCCACGTTGATTCATGATTTGGATGAGCGCGGGCTGTTGGATGAAGTGCTGGTGATCGCCATGGGCGAATTCGGTCGGGCCCCATTGATGGGAACGCAAGGCAGTCCGGATGGACGCAATCATTGGCCTTCGGTGATGAGCCTGACGCTCGCCGGTGGTGGGTTTAACCACGGGCAGGTGATCGGTGCCTCGGACAAGGATGGCGGTCAACCCGCGGAACGCCCCGTGACGCCGGGTGACCTGGCGGCCACCATCTATCATCACTTCGGCATCCCGCTGGACGCCACCTACAAGGATCACCGCAGCCGACCCCGATACATTGTGGAGGAAGGCAAACCTCTGGCTGAATTACTCTAGTGCAGGGCGATGAATCCTCGGTGAGTACCCGTTCTGCCCTTGCCCCTTCTGCGTGGCTCGCGCACACTGGAGGCATACATGAGACTCTTGTTGCTGCTTCTGTGTGTGTACTTCACGTTCCCGGCCTCGGCCAAGTACCGCACGTATCCGCCCAACATCCTTTGGCTGATCACCGATAACTGCAATCTCGACTTTGGCTGTTTCGGTCGGCAGGGCGTGCATACGCCGCATCTTGACAAGCTAGCCGCGCAAGGGGTGCGGTACACGCGGGTGTTTGCCACGGCGCCGGTTTGCGCGCCGAGCCGGTCGGCGTTCATGACGGGGATGTATCAGACCTCGGTGAATCTGCATCACTTCCCCGATCATCGCGATGACGGTTTTAAGCTGCCGGAAGGCGTGCGGCCGTTGACGCATCGGTTGAAGGATGCCGGTTATCTCACCGGTTCCATCAAGAAAATCGGCAAGCAGGTGGTCGGCTCGGGCAAGCTGGATTTGAATTTTGTCAATGAAGGCAAAATCTTTGAGAGCACCGACTGGGACGAAATCAAAAAGGGCCGGCCGTTTTTCCTGCAGGTGAACACGCCGGAAGCGGAGTACGATATTTATGATTTTCGCACGAACCGCCCCGAGCGCATCAAGTGGTGGGGCGAAGAGGAGCACGTGCAATATGCCAAGCCGGATTCAGTCGTGCCGCCGGCTTATTTCCCTAAGCACAAAACCTCCAACGAGGAATGGGCACGTTACCTGAACTCCGTATCCAACATGGACCGCCGCGTGGGCATTGTGTTGGCTGAGCTGGAAAAGGAAAAGCTGCTCGACGACACGATTATCATTGTCTTTGGCGACAACGGCCGCGTGGATCATCGCAGCATCCATTGGGTGTACGACACCGGCTTGCACGTGCCGATGATTATCAAGTGGCCCAAGAATTATCCCGCGCCTGAGGGCTTCAAGCCCGGTACGGTGAATGAAGAGGTCATCAGCCTGCTCGACCTCACCGCCACCACGCTTTCGCTCGCCGGCGTGCCGCGTCCTTTGGGCATGCAAAGCCGCAACTTCCTCGGCAAAGACC
>WTHG01000127.1 GCA_011523245.1 Verrucomicrobiales bacterium
AATGGCACATCGCGCCCAGCGTGGCCCGCGGCGGGCGCGTGGCCAAAGAGCTTTCGCCCACTGGGCAGGGCTTTGATGTGAATATCGGCGGCACCTCGTACGGTGGCCCGCCCAGTTTCTTTTCACCTTACCGCAACGCCGAGCTGGCCGATGGACCGAAGGGCGAGTATCTGCCGGACCGATTGGTCGATGAAACGATTCAGTTTATCCGCGCCAAAAAAGATCAACCGTGGATGACGCACCTGTGGTTTTACACCGTGCACTGGCCGATGCAGGCACCCGAAGCGTTGCTAAAAAAATATGAAAACCGCAAAGGATCCGGCCTGAACGACACGCGCTACGGCGCGATGATCGAGGCCATGGACGCTTCGATTGGCCGGTTGTTGGCGGCGCTCGATGAGATGGGCGAGGCGAGGGATACGCTCCTGATTTTCACCAGCGACAATGGCGGCTTTGCCGGCGTGAGTGATTGTCGGCCGTTGCGCGAATCGAAGGGGCATCTGTACGAGGGCGGCATCCGCGTGCCGATGATTGTGCGTTGGCCTGGTCAAGTGGAGCCGGGATCCACGTGCATTTGGCCGGTGGTGAGCATGGATTTTTACCCGACCTTCCTTGAGGTCGCCGGGCTCAAGCCGGGCAAAGCACCGGTCGATGGCGAAAGCATCATTCCATTGCTCAAGCAACAGGCGCGCTTCACCGGCGGTGGCGGTTTAAAACGCGATGAGATTTTCTTTCACTTCCCAAACTACGCCTGGCACATGGGCAACCGTCTTGGCGGCGCGGTGGTGGCCAGCAACGGCTGGAAGCTCATTCGCAATTATGATGATAATTCACTCGAGCTTTACAACCTGCAAGAAGACCTCAGCGAAAAGAAAAACATGGCGAAAGAAAAACCCCAGCTCGCCCGGCTCTTGAACAGCAAGCTTTCGGTATGGCTGAAGGAAACTAACGCGCCCATGCCGCGTCCGCCGAAGTAGAAAATCTTCCGAGGGGGAGGGTTCACTTTGCTCCTAACAGTTTGAGGTGGCGGTGAGAGATTGATTTTTCGACGGTTGTTGTGATAGCTTTCTTGGCAGGAGGTGTTTTGAAAAAAGCGGTTAAGACTGGCGTGGTGGCCACTCGGACTCGCAAGGGTTTGCGCGAGGTGCTGTTGGTTTCCACCAAAAAAAATCGATGGGGTTTGCCCAAGGGGAATTTGATTCCACGGTTGGGAAAGAAACGTTCGGCGTTGGAAGAGGCCTACGAAGAGGCGGGCGTGCTCGGGGAAATTCGAAATGGCCGTCGTGTGCGGCTCGAGCGGGCTCGGTGGACGCTGGACCTGTATCCAATGCGGGTGGCCAAACAACTTCGACATTGGCCGGAAAAGGCCTGGCGCGACCGGCGTTGGGTGCCGGTGCATCAACTGGATGAATGGCTGCGCCGTCGCGATTTGGTTAAGAGCATAAAAAAGCTGGCTCGCCCCGCGCGTCAACTGGCGTAGTGATTTCATTTGTTTCTTGTTTAGGGTGTGACTAGGTTTCTCCATGCGTTTGTTTTTTCTTTTTTGCGCCACGGCGTTGATGGCCATGTCCAAGCCGTACAATTTGTTGGTGATTCAAACTGACGAACACCATTTCAAAACATTGGGCTGTTATGGCGGGAAAATAGTACAGACCCCCAATATCGATTGGCTTGCACAACATGGGGCGATGGCTACCAGCTTTTATGCCACCACACCGGTGTGTTCGCCGTCGCGGGCGGCATTTATGAGCGGATTGTACCCCCATAAGACGCCTGTCAGCACCAACAACATTCCTTTGGATAATGGGATCGTTACCTTTGCTGAAATACTAAGCCGGCATGGATACGCCACCGGCTACGCGGGTAAATGGCATCTCGATGGAGAGGGAAAACCGCAATGGGGACCGACTCGGCAGTTCGGATGGGAGGACAACCGTTTTATGTTTAATCGCGGTCACTGGAAAAAATTTACTGATTCCAAGGATGGGCCGCAAGTTGGTGCACGTAAAAACGGTGAACCGAACTATGCTCTTGATGATGCGAATGAGGAGACTTTTGCCACCGATTGGCTGACTGATAAGGTGATTGATTTTGTAAACGCCAAAAAAGGAAAGCCGTTCTGTTACATGGTCAGTTATCCAGATCCGCATGGGCCAAACACCGTCAGAGCCCCGTACGACACTATGTATGACCACGTTCAGGTGCCAATACCCCGTTCGGTGAATAAGACTCGTGCGCAAACGCCGGTGTGGGCAGCAAAAGCACCAAAGATTACCGCGGATACTGTGCGGATACTCATGCCTAAGTATTATGGCATGGTGAAATGTTTGGATGACAACATCGGTCGCATTTTATCAACGCTACGTCGAAATGGGCAGCTGGAGCGGACCCTGATTGTCTTCACCAGCGATCACGGAGATCTTTGCGGTGAACATGGCCGCCTTAACAAGGGCGTTCCTTTTGAGGGGTCGGCGCGTATTCCTTTTTTGCTGTATTGCCCCGGCAAAGTACCACCGGGCACCGTAGTGAAGGAGGCATTGAGCTGCATTGATTTCCTGCCGACTGTAACCAGTCTTATGGAGGTGAAGCATCGCCTCAAGGTTGATGGTCGCAATGCCGAGAGCCTGTTCACCCAAGTGCGCGGCGGCGAATGGGAGGACATTGCATTCCTGCGCTCCACTAAAAGTGCCGAAGGCTGGCTTTGCGCAGTGACCGACCGCTACAAACTGGTGTATGCCGCCAGTGGTAACCCGTGGCTCTTCGATCTGGAGCAGGATCCGGATGAGATGAAAAACTTCTTCCATTCTCCAGCTCACCAGAAAATCGTCCACCGACTCACCGGCGCTTTGGCCGGGTATGCGGAGACGCACAAGGATGTGCATCTTGAGAAACCCAACATCGCCGAAGCCATGCAGACTGTGTTGAGGGTAAAGTAGAGGTTGACGACCAGAAAACTGTGGCCGACCATCGCCGCATGGCGAAGTCCAAGAATTCCAATTCATCCGAGACGCCCAACCGGCGTGAATTCATTAAGACCTCCGGCAAAGTGGCTGGGGCCTCTGCGCTGGCCGGCGTGGCTATTCCACACGTACACGCAAACGTCAACGACACCGTGAAGGTGGCGCTTGTTGGTGCCGGCGGCCGCGGTACTGGCGCTGCCAATAACGCTTTGTCCGTTTCGGCCGGGCACGGCCCCACCAAGCTCGTGGCAGCCGCGGATATTTTTGAGGACAAACTCAAGAGTAGTCTAAACGGTCTATCCAAAAAGCATAAGGAGAAGGTGGATCTTGGAAAGACCGGAAAGAACGGTTTGCCCGAGCGCGCCTACATCGGCTTTGAGGCCTACAAGGAAGCCATCAGCAATCTCGATAAGGGCGATGTGGCCATCTTCACCACGCCGCCGGCTTTCCGCTGGGTGTTCTACAAATACGCCGTGGAGCGGGGCATCAATGTGTTCATGGAAAAACCGGTGACCGCCGATGGGTATGGCACCAAGCAGATCCTTGAGATCAACAAGATGGCCAAGCAGAAGAACCTGAAGGTGGGCGTGGGCCTCATGTGCCGCCACAGCCGCGCGCGCGGCGCGATGGCTGACAAGATTCAGGAAGGCGCTGTGGGCGATGTAGTGCTCATGCGCAGCTACCGTATGCACGGTCCGGTGGCGTCCGCGCGATCCATCCCGCAGAAACTACGAGATGAGTACAAGGACCTTGAGGAAATTCGCTGGCAAATTCGCCGCTTCCACAGTTTCATCTGGGCCAGTGGCGGTTGCTTCAACGATTACTACATTCATAACATCGACGAATGCTGCTGGATGAAGGCCGCCGCCATGGGCGACCCGGAACACACCGGCGGTGATGCGCTCAACGTGATGGGGTCCCTCGATAAATGGACCTGGCCGATCATGGCGCAAGCCACCGGTGGCAAGCACTTCACCAAGAACCGCCAAGGCCAGCCGTACGTGGATCAGAACTTCGACAACTACTCGGTGGAATACACCTATGCCGACGGCACCAAGCTTATGCACTACGGCCGAACCATCGAGGGCTGCCACAATGAGTTTGCCAGTTACATTCACGGCACCAAGGGCTTTGGCACCTTCTCCAAGAACGGCCACTGGCCCGCGCCCAGCGCGTTGTACTCCGGCCTCACGCCGAATCCGAAAAACGAAACGTGGAAATTCCCGGCGCGCGAGACCAATCCCTATCAGGACGAATGGGAGGATCTGCTCGACGCCATCCGCAATGACAAGCCGTACAACGAAGCCGAACGCGGCGCACTAGCTAGTCAGGTGTGCAATATGGGCCGTATGGCCGCGCACACCGGTCAGCGTGTGATGTGGGATGACGCTCTCAACGCCGATCCGTTGGCGCCCGAGATCGAGAAGCTCGTCGGACTGGGTGGTGATTCCGCGCCGGTCAAAGCTGATGCCGATGGCTTCTACCCGACACCGCAACCGGGCATCACCAAGAAGCGCGAGTATTAAAAAACCGCCCGCAACCTTGCCCCCGCATCCGCTTCACGGCAGGATGCGGGGGATTTTTTTATGGCCAAGGAAACCTCCGACAATCCGCTGACCAAGGATGATAACATCATGGGCTTTGCCGTGAAAATGGCCTTGATTGCCGTGATCATTTACATCGGCCTGTATTCTTTCGACCAATGGATGCGTAAAAAGGACGGCCCGTGGACAGTCACCTTTCAAACTGACGACAACGGCACGCCGATGATGGTCATCGACTGGGCCGCGCGCGGATATCGGAACTGCACTCTAGTATTTTCGGGCGAGACTGTACCGGTGGATTTTGAAACAGTACGGACCAATTTCGTTGATCCGGTGCATCTGCCACAACCCGTGCCCTTCGGAAACTGGTTTTATTCTGACCTCACTTATCTCCCTGGAACGGTGACCTTCGATCTGTTTCCCATCGACGCCAATGCCTCCAGCAAAGGGCGCCGGCATGAAATCGAGCTACTGCCGCGCGGCTTAGTGGTCAATCGTAAGGCCCACGCGTGGAAGGATGGCTTGCGTATCGAAGTGTCGGCCGAGGCCAAAGAGGATTGGCAGGAAACTGATGTGAAATATTAGTCCGGTTTCAATGGCGGCAAGGCGCCTGGGACATTTTCAAAATCAAAACCCTTCACCGCTTCGGCGGCTAACGTGCCGAGGGTTCGCCGCAATGGAACAACGCTAGGGCCGCGTTCGGTGGGATGCACGCGGTTGCACAGGAACACCACAAATGTCTTCGAGTATGGATCAATCCAAAGCGACGGTCCTGTGAACCCTGTGTGGCCGAAGGAACCGAGCGGGAACTTGTGCCCGCGCGGGCTGGAATAGCCCGTATCAATATCCCAACCCAAACCGCGGCGCGCGGGCAGAGTGGGGGGTGTTTGGACGGAGGTCATCAATTGCACTGTCTCCGTCTTTAATAATTGCACCCCGTCGAGTTCGCCTGCCTGCAGCAACATGCGCGCATAACGCGCGAGATCGGGTGCCGTGGTGAACAGGCCGGCATGGCCGGCAATGCCGGAGGTCTTGCGCGCCCGCGGGTCATGCACCACGCCGCGTAGTGCCTTGCCGTCGGCAACCGTGGTGGGCGCAATGCGCGCATGCTTGGTCGCTGGGGGATTGTAGCCGGTGTCGTGCATCTTCAACGGTCCGAAGATTTCTTCGGCACAAAACACATCCAGCCGTTTTCCGCTGACGCGCCGGACGATTTCATCCAGTAATTGAAAATTGATATCGCTGTAAATGAAGCGTTCATCCGGCGCCGCGCGCGGTATTTCCGCCACACATTTGGCAATGCATTCCTGATGCCCGTTCCAGCCGTTCACGGAAATATCCGGGCGCAGGCCGCTGGTGTGCGTGAGCAACTGCCGGATGGTGATGGCCTCTCGGCCTTGATCGATGAACTCTGGAAGATGCCTGTGAACGGGATCCTCAATGTTTAACTTCCCGCGCTCGTGCAACAGCAGCACGGCTGGTGTAGTGGCGATGACTTTGGTAAGCGACGCTGCATCATAAATCGTGTTGCCTTGCGCCACCGCATTCACAGGCTGCGTACTTGCCATGCCGTAGGCGCGATGAAAGGCCACGCCCTGCCGCTCCAACCAGAGTACGCCGCCCGGCAGGCGTTTCTCGCCCCGCGCCTCATGAATAGCCACACCGATGGCATGGAGTTTCTTCTGATCAAAGGTACGAACCAGCTCCTGCGACGGCTGCGGGGCGTCCGGCCAGCGGAGACAAGATGTGCAAATCACTGCAATCGAGGCAGTTATGAAGAAAATGTGAAGAAATCGAGTCATCGTTCAGTCAAATCTAACCGTGCAGGCGGTGGGTGGCAAGGAGGCTTGCCGCGGGCGGAATGTTTTGAAATGATTTTTCTCACGACGAAGTGAACCCGCTTGTTTTCATTGTTGTTTTGACGTGGCTCTTGGCTGTTACGGCTGAGGCGCAGCAGAAGTATTTGAAACCGCCCAAGGAGGCCGAGGAATTGTTTGCCTCCCGTCCGATGCCGCGCGTGTCTCTGAGCCCGGATGGCCGGCATTTGTTGGTGGCGGAGCAGTATCGGTTTCGGCGGATTGAAGATTTGGCTTCCCGCGTACAGGCCTTAGCGGGCATTCGACTGAATCCAGTCAACAACGGCCCGGCACTGCCGCAGTATTATTTCCGGTTTGAACTGCGAGAAGTGGCTAACGGCACCAAGCATCAGTTGCGGTTACCCACAGGCACCCGGCGATTTAGCCTGCCGGTATGGTCGCCGAATGGAAAGCAGTTCGCCTTTTTGCAATACGACCGGGCATCGGTAATCCTGCATGTGGGCGAAGCAGAAAATCGCCAGATTAAATCCTTTCCACAAGTGAAGCTGAATGCGGTCGCCGGCCGCACTTTTCAATGGCTGCCGGATAGTAAGGGGTTAATTTGCCAATCCATCCCCAAACAACGCGGAAATCCGCCCACGCCGCCGCGGGCTCCGTTGGGGCCGGTGGTTCAGGAGACGGGCCCAAAAGAAGCGCCGGTACTCACTTACCCCGACCTGCTGCAGAATGATCATGATGAAAAATTGTTTGATTACTATTTGACCTCCCAATTGATCTTGCTGGATGTGAAGACCGGCCGACAAAAGAATCTGGGACGCCCCTCAATCTTTAGTAGTTTTGATGTATCGCCCTTTGGCCGTTATGTGTTGGTGGAGCGAATTCATCCGCCTTATTCCTATCAATCACCCGCTCAATTTTTCCCGCGAAGCACGGAGGTGTGGGATCTCAAAGCTTCGGTAAAGCACGTGACCATTCAACCGGCCACCGAGGATGTGGCCACAGGCGGAGTGCCGGTGCAGCCGCGGGGGCATCATTGGCGACCGACCGGGCCGGCGACGATTGTTTGGATTGAGGCGCTCGATGGTGGTGAACCGACACGTGAGGTAGAACACCGGGATCGGGTGATGATGTTGGAAGTGCCCTTCACGGGTCGCCCCAAGCAGGTGACCATTTTGGAAAACCGGTTTTCAAAGGTTTACTGGGGCGAAACACGAAACACGGCGTTGGTCCGGGAATATGACAGCTCACGCAACTGGTACTATACGTGGCTGGTGGATCCGGATAATCCGGATATTGACGATCGGCTGTTGTGGAGTCACTCGGTGAACGAGCGTTATGAGCATCCGGGCTTTCCGTTGATGCGGCAGTTGCCGAACGGAAAGCGGGCAATGCGCGTGCATTCCAATTCTATTTTCCTGAATGGCAATGGCTCCTCGGTGGAGGGCGATCGGCCCTTTTTGGATAAGCTCAATCTTGTTAAGTTTGAGCGCGAGCACTTGTTCAAATGCGATGAGGATAGCTACGAGGCGGTGGTGGCTTTGCTGAGTGATGACGGTTTGGAATATGTGACGCGCCATGAGACCGAAGACGAGCACCCCAATTATTTCGTCCGCAAGGTGGGGGAACTGGAGCGCCAGCCGCTGACGGAATTCAAGGACCCGGCAAAATCGCTGCGGGAGGTGCAGAAGAAACTCATCACCTACGAACGCGCCGATGGCGTGATGCTCAACTGCATGCTGCATTTGCCGCCCGGCTATGATCTGGACAATCCGTTGCCGTTGCCGACCATTCTTTGGGCTTATCCACGGGCCTACACCCAAGGACGGATGGCGGGGCAGGTATCCAATTCACCACATCGGTTCTCCACCTTTGCGGGAGCTTCCCCGCGTTTTCTTGCACTGCAGGGGTATGCCGTTTTGGATCAGGTGGCGATGCCGATTGTGGGGGATCCGGAAATGGCCAATGACACATTTACTGAACAGATCGTGGCCAATGCGGAGGCCGCGATTGATGCGGTGGTGAAGATGGGGGTTTGCGACCAGCAACGCGTGGGTGTGGGCGGGCACAGTTACGGGGCGTTTATGGCGGTGATGTTGCTGGCCAACAGTGATCTTTTTCGGGCAGGCATTGCGCGCAGCGGTGCGTATAACCGCACGCTGACGCCGTTTGGATTTCAGGATGAACGCCGTACGCTCTGGGATGCCCCAGAGACCTATCTGGAAATGTCACCGCTTTTGGCGGTGCCGAAAATTCGGGATCCATTGCTGTTGATCCACGGCGAGAATGATAAAAACCCGGCTACCACGCCGGAACAAACTAAGCGTTTATTCCGGGCGATCAAAGGCAATGGCGGCAAGGCACGAATTGTATTACTGCCGCATGAGACGCATAATTATCAGGCCCGAGAAAGCATTGGCCATACACTGGCAGAAATGGTGAATTGGTTTGATTCCCACGTGAAAGGCGAGAGCGAATCCGCCTCTTCGGCCGGTCCGTAATTCAGCCGGAGAAGGATTAGGCAAGAATGCCCTGCAGTTCCTTGAGTAGCGGCGGCACCGCTTTGTGCGGATCAGCGGCCGCCTCGTATTCCAGGACCACGTATCCCTGATAATTGGCTTTGCGCAACAGATCGGCGAAGCGTTTGAGATCGGCTTCCTTTTTCTCGTTACCAATGCGCAGTTCCACTTTCAACTGCACATTCACCGCGTAAGGCGCGGCGGCGGCGAAGTCGGCATAGGGATCGGCGGTGCGGAAATTGCCGCTATCCAAGTTCACGGCAAACCACGGGTGGTCGACGGCCTCAACAAATTCAATCAGCGTTTTGGCTGACCCAATGCTGTCGTGGTTTTCAATGCCGAGAAAGATGCCGCGCTTGCCGGCGTAATCGCAGCAATCGCGCAGGCAATCGATGGCCCATTGATCGGCCTGTTGGCGATCCACGCCCTTGGCCTCGCGGCCGGCAAAGACGCGGATATGCGGCGCGCCGAGCAGGGCAGCGTGATCGATCCACTGCTTCACATAGGCAATTTGCGCGTCGCGTTGGGGCCCCTTGGGCAGGGAAAAATTATTACCGACGGCGGTGCCGCTGATATCCACACCGCGCAGAAACGCATGCCGCCGAAGATCTGCCAGATATTTGGGCGTGATGTTGTGCCGGAAAAAGTAGCTGGTGAGTTCAGTGCCTTCGCAGCCGTGGTCGGCGCAAAAGTCGATGAATTTGAACAGGTCCATCGGCCGATCGCCAACCTCGCGCACGGAGTTTTTTTGATATTTGAAAAAACTGCGGAACGAATAAGCCGCTAGGCTGAGGCGCAGCTTGGGCTTGCCGGCGCGCTGGAATGGGGCGCCCAGCACGGTGGCGGCACCAGCCAAGGCACCGGTGGAAAGGAATTGGCGGCGGGGTAGAGTGTTCACGGGGCGGTTAGTGGCTGCAACCGCAGTCGCCGAAGCCGTCACTGCAGAAATCGAAATCTTCCTGGGCGGGCACGCGGCCCACTTCGAAGGTTTTGGCGATCACTTGGTGGATGCGATCCTGCACTTGCTGGACTTCTTCCTGAGCAGCGAGAAAGTCAGTGGCGACTTGGTTCTCTAGGAAGTCGTTGCGCAATTGCTCGAAGGCGGTGATTTCCTCCTCGGTGATCTCGGCACCAGCTTGTTGTTTTTGCTGGAGCAGCGCGCCACGTTCATTGAGGGTGCTGTACTCGTATTTGAGTTTTTCGTCCGAGATAAAGGCGTCGATCTTGGCGTACAATTCTTTGAACCCTTCCTGATTGACGATGGATTCGCAGAGTTGGTCGGTGCCCTGTTTGATGGGCAGCATGTCCAAGAGGCTTTGGGGCTCGTTAGTTCCTGTCTCGCAGCTTTCGTTTTCCATGATATTCCTTAGACGGTGAGGATGTCTTCTTCCTTGGCAGTGAGATGTTCGTCGACTTTTTTGACGTAGGCGTCGGTGAGTTTTTGCACTTCCTTCTCGCCGTGGCTGAGGTCGTCCTCGGTGATGTCGCCGGCTTTTTGCTCGGTCTTGAGAGTCTCGATGGCTTCGCGGCGGACGTGGCGAATGGAGACGCGGCCATCCTCGGCAAGTTTGCGGGCGGATTTCACCATTTCCTGGCGGCGTTCTTTGCTGAGGTCCGGCAGGCTGATGCGAATGAGCTTGCCGTCGACCGAAGGGTTCAGACCAAGGTTAGCGGCTTGAATGCCTTTTTCAATCGCGTGAATGGTGGAGGCATCCCAAGGTTGAATCACGAGGGTGCGCATCTCGGGGGTGGTGATGGCGGCAAGTTCCTTGAGTCGCATACTGCTGCCTTCGTATGCCTCGATATTGATATTTTCCACGAGGGCGGGAGAGGCTTTGCCGGTGCGGACGCCGGCAAGGTCGGCGACGACCACTTCTTCACTTTTTTGCATTTTCTCCTCGGTGTTGAGGAGGATGTCATCGACTGGCATACGGCCAGTCTAGGGAGGGGCGGCGGCGGTGGGAAGGAAAATTGCCGGGAGGGCTAGGCCTTAACGAGGGTGCCGACTTTTTTGCCGAGCACGACGTTTCGGATGTTATGTGTCTTGAATAGATCGAACACGACGATGGGCATCTTATTGTCCAGACAGAGTGAGAAGGCGGTGGAATCCAAAACGCGCAGTTGTTTTTGCAAGCAATCGAGATAGGTGATCTCGCGGAAGCGCTTGGCCTTGGGGTTCTTTTCCGGATCACTGTCGTAAATGCCATCAACCTTGGTGGCCTTGAGGATGACTTCGGCGCCAATTTCGTTGGCGCGCAGGGCCGCGGCGGTGTCGGTGGTGAAATAGGGGTTGCCTGTGCCGCCGCCAAAGATTACCACGCGGCCTTTCTCAAGGTGCCGCACGGCGCGCCGTCTAATAAAGGGCTCGGCGACCTCGCTCATCTCAATAGCTGTTTGGACGCGGGTTTCCACGCCGTGTTGTTCCAAGGTATTTTGCAGGGCCAAGGCGTTGATGATGGTGGCAAGCATGCCCATGTAATCGCCGGTGGCCCGATCGATGCCGGCGCCTTCCCCTTCCATTCCGCGAAAGATATTGCCCCCGCCTACTACTATGACCACCTGAACGCCTAGATCGCGCAGTTCCCCGATTTGGCGGGCCATACTTGAAACGGTTTCCGGGCAAATTCCGTTGCCGGCATCACCGCCTAGGGCTTCGCCGGAGAGTTTAAGAAGGATGCGTTTGTATTTGGGTTTGGAGCGGGATGAGGCAGTACGTTTCACCGGAGATGGGGTCTACCATCCGAAGCCCCTATCCGTCAAATGAATGTATAAAAAAAGCGGCCCGCAGTCGCGGGCCGCTTGGAGAATGGAGGGTTTAGGATTCCTGTGTTTCGCCGACTTGATAGCGAAGGAAAGCTTTGATGACGATTTCATCATCCAATTCCTTGGCGACGGAGGCAACGTGATCCTTTACAGAGGTGTCGCCCTTAACAAAGTCCTGGTCCACGAGGCACACTTCGGCAAAATATTTTTCGATTTTACCTTCCACGATTTTCTCGATCGCTTGGGCGGGCTTGTCTTTGAATTGTTCGCGGGCAATCTCGCGTTCCTTTTCGAGCTTGGCCTGATCCAGTTGGGTGCGGTCGAGGGCATCGGGGCTGGCGGCAGTGATTTGTAGGGTAATGTCACTGAGCAGTTCCTTGAATGCATCCGTGCCGACCGTCTCATCCTTGTTGGTGGCAACGGCC
>WTHG01000198.1 GCA_011523245.1 Verrucomicrobiales bacterium
ACCTAAAGACCATCAACACCGAGAAGGTCGAGGCCGCCGCCCGCGTGCCGAATGGTCCGGAGGTCAGCGGCATGGCCGATTTGAAGGCGTACCTGCTGGAGCATCGCCGGGAGAACGTCGCCGAAAACATCCTGCGGCGCCTGCTCACCTACGGCCTTGGCCGGGAGCTGACCACGCGCGACCGTTTTGCGGTGGACGAACTGCTTCAGGAGTCCGCCGCCAACGACCACCGACTGCTCGACATGATCCTCACCATCTGCCAGAGTCCTTTGTTCAAGCGAACGTCGGAATAGCAAAACAAACCCACCATGAAACCGAAAAGCTGGCACCTGAATCGACGTGAATTGCTCAAGGGCGGCGGCATCGCTCTTACCCTGCCGTTCCTCAACGGCATGAGCTGGGCGGCGCCCGGTAAGGCGTCTTTGATGTATCCGAAGCGGATGCTGGTGAGCTACTTTTCCTATGGAGCCTACATGCCCAACGGAGGGAACGGCATCCCCGATCCGAACAAGCCGCATCACGACTGGAGCTGGTGGCCGCGCCGCGATGCGGGCCCGCTGACCTTCAACCAGTCCGCCAAGCCGTTCGAGCCGCTGAAGGATTACGTGAGCTACTATCGCGGGCTGGACCACGCCGGTGGCTGGGGCTTGGGCGGGCACAGCTCGGGCGACGTTTTTGCCACGGGCGCGGACATGGTGGGCACACAGAAGACCAACAGCATTTCCATCGACCAAGTCGCCGCCAACGCCCACGGGCATAAGACACGCTTCGCCTCCATGGTTCTTGGCACGGAGGGCGGCACGGGTTCCTACGGACGCAGCAAGACCCTTTCCCATCGCGGCCCCGGTCGGCCGATTCCCTCGATGCACAAGCCGCAGGAGATCTTCAATCGGCTGTTCAATCCCTACGCCGGCAAAGGCGTCGAACAGGTGCGCGCCGGGCTCAAGCGCGAGGCCAGCATTCTCGACTTGTTGTTGGACCAAAGCCGCAGCCTTAAGGGCCGACTCGGTCACGAGGACCAGGGCAAGGTGGAGGAGTATCTGGAATCCATCCGGGCGCTGGAGCAACGAGTCGAACGCACCAGCAAATGGACGCATGAGCCGCTGCCGGAAATCGATACCAAGGGCCTCAACCTCGACGCCTCGCACAAGGATCCGAAAGAATATATCCGCTGCATGTACGACCTCGTGTATCTGGCGTTCCAGACCGACACCACCCGCTTCGCGTCCTTGATGCTGGAGAGCGAAAATTCCTCCAACAGCGAGCTGTGGAATTATGCCACATACGTGCTCGGCTACAAGGGCGCTACGCACGACATCGCCCACAAGCGCCCCGTGGATTATTCCGGCCAATGGGATCGCTGGAGGGCCGAACAGCACGCCTATTTCCTGCAACGCCTCAAGGACACGCCCGAGGCCGACGGCAACATGCTCGACCGCACGGTCGTGCTTTGGGGCTCGGCCCATCCGCACGCCTCGCACAGCACTAAGAACTATCCCATCCACCTCGCCGGCGGCAACCGGCTCGGCCTCAAGCATGGCCACCTGCATGCCTTCGAAGGCGAAAAGAAAGTGCCGCTGGCCAACCTCTTCCTCTCCATGCTCCACGCCGTGGATGTGCCCGTAAAATCCTTCGCCGACAGCACCGGCCTCATGGCAGAAGCGCAGGTCTAGGGATGCCAAGCTTCGTGGCCATTGCCGTTCTGCTGGCGTTTTTTGGGGCCGGCCAACTAGGTGCCGCCGAAAAGGCCCTGCCTCGCGTCCTCATCTTGGGCGACCAAATCTATCAGCAACCGGCTTCGGACCTGAAAAAGGAATTCAAGGAGAATGCGGAAATTCATTTTCCGCGACTGGAGCCCGGCGTGGTGTGGAATTCCGCCACCGCGTTGGAATTGCTCGATCGGCAACTCGGCGAGGGATCATGGGATCTCATCCACTTCAACTGCGGACTGGGCGATTTGATTCATCGCCTCCCGGGCGTGAAAGCCTTTCGCGTGATGCCTCGTCATGCCGGTGGCATTCGGACCACCGCTCCCGAGCAGTACGAGAAAAACCTCCACATCCTCGTCACCCGCCTCAAGGCCACCGGCGCCAAGCTCGTCTGGGGCAGCACCACGCCGATCCGGCATTCCAGCACCAACGTTTTCGAGAAGGGCAAGGAGATTGAGTACAACGCCCTGGCCTCCAAGGTCATGGCCAAGCACGGCATCCCCACCAACGACATGCACGCCTTCGTCAAGGGCTTGATCGACATGAACAAGCCGGCCGGCCACGGCGCCGATCCCTTTTTCTTCGACCGCAAGCCCATCCATTCGCCACTGCGCGAGATTCTCCGCAAAAACCTGGGTGTGGTCCCGGTGAATATACCCAAACCATGAAATCATTCCTGTTCACCCTCGTGGCCCTGTTGAGCGTTTCTTTTTCGTTATCGGCCAATCCACTAAAGGTTTACCTGCTGGTCGGCCAATCCAATATGCAGGGGCACGCGGCGGAGCGGACACTGGCGCATTTAGGGATGGATCCGAAAACGAAGCCGTTGCTGGAGGCGATCCAAAATGCGGACGGCACGGCCAAGGTGCATGACCGGATTTGGATTTCATCGATTGATACCTCGCAGGAATCCGGCGTGAAGGAAGGGAAACTCACCGTCGGGTATGGCGCGGGCGGGCGCGAGCCGAAGATCGGGCCGGAACTGACCTTTGGCATCACCATGCAAAAGCAAGTCGGCGAGCCGATCCTGATCATCAAAACCTCATGGGGTGGCAAGTCATTGAACACGGATTTCCGTTCTCCCAGCGCCGGGCCGTATCAATTCAACCAGGGACAAATCGAGAACTTCAAAAAACGCGGCCAAGACCTCGCCGAGGAACGCAGGAAACGGGCCGAGCGCACCGGCGTGTATTACCGGCTTATGCTCGAGCACACCCACAAAGTGCTAGACAACATCAAGCGCGTGTATCCGGCGTACAATGCTAAGGCCAGTTATGAACTGGCAGGCATGGTATGGTTTCAGGGTTGGAACGACATGGTGGACAGCGGCACCTATCCCACGCGCGGCCAGCCGGGCAGTTATGACGCCTACAGCAATAATCTCGCGCACTTCATCCG
>WTHG01000456.1 GCA_011523245.1 Verrucomicrobiales bacterium
CGCGGTGGCCGCTTGGGCGGTTTCGATATTGGCCTCGTAATTGGCCGTGGGCGTCAGTTGCGGGGCTGGTAGGCGCGATTTGACGAGTGGTAGAGTGGCCAGAAACGCTTGGATCTGTGAGCTCTTTAATGCGTAATTGACGTTCTGTGGTAAACTACCTGTGAGCTTAAACGTCTTCAGGTCATCAAGCCTTACAGTGATCATGCCGACCACTTGACCGGTTTCATTCACTAAAGCGCCGCCGGAATTGCCCGGTTGCACCGGCACGCTGATCTGCATCATGCGTGGGTCATCCTTCACGCCGGTCAGGCTGCTGATGCGGCCTTCGGTAAACTTCAGCTTGATGCCCTGCACGGTGGGGTTGGGGTAGCCAAGGGTAAACACACTCTGGCCCAGGCGCGCCGCTGGCAGGGCACTGAGATGAAGCGGAGTGGATTCGGTTTTAATACGGAGCAGGGCGAGGTCGTTGCCCGGATCGGCTTTGATAAGTTCGGCGGGGAAATTTCCTTTTTGGGTTCGCACCTCAATGCGACGACCATTGGCGATCAAGTGATGGCTGGTTAGCAGATGGCCTTCGCTTGAAATGAAAAAACCCGTTCCAGTACTAAGGGCGGTTTGAGTGCTGTCCGACTCCGCTCCGGCAAATTTTGCACGGAACTTTGAGGATTCTCGGAAGGCTTGTTGAGCCTGTTCGGGGGATAATTTTTCTGCAATAGCCG
Organism: Verrucomicrobiales bacterium; assembly: GCA_011523245.1. GTDB lineage: Bacteria > Verrucomicrobiota > Verrucomicrobiia > Limisphaerales > UBA1100 > UBA1100. The sequence continues at coordinate 720 of WTHG01000456.1, forward strand.
TGCGGTGTTGACGAGCGGCGGGATTGCCGAGATTGGCGGAAAGATCCATCCATTGATAGGCCTTTACCAAGTCGCGTGGGACGCCTTTGCCAAAGTAATAGGCGGCCCCCAGGAGAAACTGTGATCGGGGATGTCCTTGCTGGGCCGCTTTGGTGTACCATTCAGTGGCGGCGGTCGTGTTTAGTGGCACTCCCCGGCCCGAGGCATAAAGCTGGCCTAGATTGCATTGGGCATTGGGGAGGTTCATTCGGGCGGCCATTTGGTACCATTTAGCGGCTTCGGCGAAATTCTGCGGCACCCCATGGCCCTGTTCGTGCAACGCACCAATATTGTTCATGGCAGCCGCGTGCCCCTTGGCGGCGGCCTTGAGGTAAAAACGTAATGCCTGAGCCGGGTCACGTGGGACGCCTTCGCCGGTGGCTAATAGGGTACCGTACAGAAAATGGGCTATGGGATCCTCGTGCTGGGCGGCGCGTTGAATCCAGTGGGCGGCCTTGGCTCGGTCTTTATGAACGCCACGACCGTTGCGGTAGCATTGGCCGAGCATTCCTTGGGCTTGAGGGTGATTCAGGGTGGCGGCGCGTTTGAAGTGACCCACGGCCTTGGCGTAATTTGGCGGTTCGCCCAGGCCATCGTAATAGTTCAGGCCCATGTGATAATGGAACGCGGCTTCATCTCGGTCTTTGGACGCGCCGGGGTCCGGCGTGGCCGATTGTACCCAGGCCGACAACGACAGCATCAGCGTGATGCATATTTTTTTAAAGTTCATTTGCCCCTCCTTTGGACGAATGTCCACAGGGAGAGTAAATCGTGCTGGATGATCGGCAAGTGGCAGTTATGCACAAGGCAGTTGCGCTGTGGTTGGCTGCATGGCACGGTGCGGCCATGACGACGCCTTTTGTGCCGTATCCCGGTAGCGGGATGAATCGGCGGGACATTCTTAAAACAGCCTTCGCTGCGGCTGGCGGCGCGGCACTGGCGCAATCGAAGGAGGCTCCGGCGGCCACGCCATTGAAGGCTTCGCCGAAGCGATTTGGAATGAAAAAATCCATCAATCTCTGGGCGTTCCCTTATCCGGATCGGATGGATTTGCGGACGTGTTTACAGTTGGCCAAGGACGCGGGATTCGACGGGATTGAGTTGAACTATGACTTGGACAGTGAGCTCTCGCCGAAAAGCGGCCCGAAGGAATTTGCCGCTATCCGGAAAGAAGCGGAGCGAATTGGGATTGCGATTAGCGGGTTGTGCTCGTTTTTGTTCTGGCCGTATCCACTGACTAGCAACGATGCACAGGAACGGGCGCGAGGCATGGAGCTGGCCGGGAAAATGACCGAGGCGGCCCATCATTTGGGAACAGAAAATTTATTGGTAGTACCCGGGGCGGTGCATATGCCCTGGCGTGAAGATCATGATCCTACGCCTAATGATGTGTGCGACCGGCGGGCTCGAGAGGCGATTGGAAAACTTTTGCCGAAGGCGGAGAAGTTGGGTGTGCACCTGAATATGGAGAATATTTTCTTCAACGGTTACCTGATGAGCCCGATGGAGATGAACGCGTTTGTGGACAGCTTCGACAGCGGGCATGTGCACGTCCATTTTGATACAGGCAACATAATGCTGTTTCAGTTTCCGGAGCACTGGATTCCGATTCTCGGGAAACGTATTCGTAATGTGCACTTGAAAGAGTTTTCAAAAAAAGGAACGGACTTTTCTCTGGAATCCTTTCGGCCTCTGCTGGATGGCACGACGAATTGGCCGGAGGTGATGGCGGCTTTTGATCAGGTGGGATATGAGGGTTATTTAACCTTCGAGTATTTCCATCCCTTCACGCATTATCCAGAGGCGCTGATTCATCAGACGAGTGATTCGCTGGATCGAATGTTGGGGCGCACTCGGCCTGTAGGCGGGTGAGGTTTGGCGCCGGGAGGTGGTTTGACTTAATGCTAAAGCAAACCTAATTTTCGCCATGCTTTTGTGGCGCGCACCGATTCCGGATGATTGGCTACCTAAGGTGCTGGCCAATTTGGATGGGGTGTTGCTGGATCATTGTCATTTGGAACGGAAGGCGGCAACCAGCGCCTTGAATCTCATCAAGTATCCGGAGCTGGCCAGGCATGCGCGGGAGCTGAACGCAATTGCCCAAGAGGAGCTCAGTCATTTCGATTTGTTGATGGATGTGTTGGATCAGCGCGGTGTTCAGTTTGGTTTATCGCAAAGCAGCCCATGGATCAGCGGCCTGATGCGTTTCATTCGCAAAGGTAGACGGGAGCAGGTAATTGATCACTTGATTGCTGCTTCGTTGGTGGAGGGGCGTAGTTGCGAGAAATTCCAATTGTTAGCCGAGGCATTGAAGGAGAGAGAGCCGAAGCTGGCGGAGATGTATGC
>WTHG01000004.1 GCA_011523245.1 Verrucomicrobiales bacterium
GTTCATTTCCCCTAAGGGCAGGGGCAAACGAACGGCGGGGAAATCAATCAGGCGGTGGCGGCGGCATTGCGCCAGTAGTCGATGTTTTGCAACACCTTGCCGGTGCCATTAGCCACAGAGATCAGGGGATCATCCGCAATGGTCACGGGTAACTGGGTTTCCTTGGCTACCAATCGGTCGATGCCTCGCAGAAGTCCGCCGCCGCCGGCCATCACAATGCCGCGGTCCACGAGATCGCCGGAAAGTTCCGGTGGACATTGCTCGAGGATTTGGCGAATGGATTCGAGGATGGCGGTGAGCGGTTCCCGGAGGGCGTCCCGGATTTCCTCGGACCGTACGGTGAGGGTGCGGGGTAGGCCTTGGCTTAGATCGCGGCCTTTCACTTCCATAGTGAGTTCGTCCTCCAAGGGGAAGGCTGAACCGATTTTCAGTTTGATTTCCTCGGCGGTTCGTTCGCCGATCAAAAGGTTATGCGCGCGTTTCATGTGGTTGATGATCGCGCTGTCAAATTGGTCGCCTCCGACACGCAGGCTGGTGGCCTGCACGATGTTGGCCAGTGAGATCACGGCGATCTCAGCGGTGCCGCCGCCGATATCGACGACCATGTTACCGGCCGGTTCCGCCACGGGCAGTCCGGCGCCAATGGCGGCGGCGAGGGGTTGTTTGATGGGGTAAAATTCGCTGGCACCGGCGCGGGTCACGGAATCCTCAACTGCGCGTCGTTCTACCTCAGTGATTCCTGAAGGCACGGCGACAACCACACGAGGTTGGACGAGCTTGCGGTGATGCACTTTTTGGATAAAATAGCGTAGCATTGCCTCGGTCACATCGAAATCAGCAATGACGCCGTCTTTCATGGGGCGGATGGCTTCGATGTTGGGCGGGGTACGGGCGAGCATCGCTTTGGCTTCGCTGCCGACGGCGAGGACGTTTTTGGTGCCGGACTGAATGGCGACCACGGAGGGCTCGCGCATGACAATACCTCGGTCTTTCAAAAAAACCAACGAATTGGCTGTGCCCAAATCAATTCCAATATCGTTGGAAAAAAGGCCTTTTATTCCCTCAAACATTTAAAAAGAGTGTGACTCGGGCGTGACAATGCGGCTCCAAATAAGAGCGAACAAGCAAAGGTTATTCAGGAGATTTCCCCGAAACGGGTATAAAAATGGTGCCAGAGGGCGGATTTGAACCACCGACCAAGAGCTTATGAGTCTCCTGCTCTACCACTGAGCTACTCTGGCAGCCGTGAGAGGCGCATTATCTGGCCAAAAAGGGCGCTTCTGTCAATGGCTTTTGCGTTTTGGGGCGTTTTTTGCCAGAATATCGCTTGCCAAGGTTGGGCACTTGCTCTACTTTCCGCCGCTGCAAAAGAAATGGATAGGAAAGTAAAAGCTGAGACGATTTCGGAATTCGGTACACACGAGAAGGATACCGGTTCTGCTGATGTACAAATTGCGGTCTTGAGCCGCCGGATTAAGCATTTGGAAGGCCACCTCAAGGCCAATAAGAAGGATCATCACTCCCGCCGCGGTCTAATCAATATGGTCAGCCGCCGCAAGCGCCTGTTGCGCTATCTTCAAGGGAAGGATGCTAATCATGTGACTGAGCTGAAAAAACAGCTTGGTATTCGCTAGTTCAGTTCCAACTTTCCCGGGCAGGGCGACGCGACGTCTGCGCCCGTACTCTAAACCCATCGCGAAATAATCGCTGTGCGCGGAGCAATTTCATTCAGTCACCTTGCGGGGTGTTTGACTGAAGTTTCTCACGCAACCAGACAAAGACGAAAATGACTAAAGACCAAGTAACCGCCAAAGTTGGCGATAAAGAAATCACCATCGGCTCCGGTAATATTACCAAGCAGGCTGATGGTACTGTAACAGTGCAAATGGGCGAAACGATCGTGATGACTGCGGTCGTCGCCGCCACCAAGAGCCGTGAAGGCCAGGACTGGTTCCCGCTGCAGGTGGATTATCGCGAGCGCGCCCACGCCGCCGGCCAGATTCCCGGAAACTATTTCCGCCGCGAAGGTCGTCCGAGCGACAAGGAGATTCTCACCTGCCGCCTCACCGACCGCCCGATCCGGCCGCTCTTCAAGAAGGGCTGGTTCAATGAGTGTCAGGTATACGGCCTGCTGCTTAGTGCTGATGGCGAAAATGAGCCGGACGTGCTCAGTATCCTCGGCGCTTCCGCCGCGCTGATGGTTAGCGACATTCCGTGGGCCGGCCCGTTGGGCGCGGTGCGCGTGGCCCGTGTGGACGGCCAGTTTGTCGCCAACCCCACGCACGATGAAATGGCCGAGAGCGATCTCGACCTGCTTTATGTCGGGAACGAAACTGACGTGGTGATGTACGAAGGTGCCGCCGAGCAAATTACGGAGGAAGACTTCATCGCCGCCCTCAAGTTCGGTCAGGAATGCTGCCAACCGCAGATCGCCGCGCAAAAAGAACTCGCCGCCAAATGCGGTAAAGAGAAGCGCGACATCGAGGATCAACTCTTCGTGGTGCCGGACGAAATCTTCGCCAAAGCCGACGAACTCGGCGGCGGTGACCGCATCAAGGAAGCCCTGTTGACTGTGGCCAAGCTCGAGCGCGAGCGCAAGGTGAGCGCGATCAAGGATGAGGTGGCCGGCAAACTCCGCGAAGAATTCGGTGAAGAAACCGTGACCGACGCGGTGGTGGATCAGGCCTTCTATCACATTCAAAAGACCGCACTGCGCGGCATGATTCTGAATGAAGGTAAACGCCTGGACGGTCGCGGCTTGAGTGATCTCCGCAACATTGAGTGCAAAGTGGGTGTGCTGCCCCGCACGCATGGTTCGGCCCTGTTTACCCGCGGTGAGACGCAGGCGCTCGTGGCCACCACGCTTGGCACCACTGATGACGCCCAGCGTTTTGACAGCTACACCGGCGGTCCAGACAGCAAGCAGTACATCATGCACTACAACTTCCCCAACTACTCTGTGGGTGAGACCGGCCGCATTATGGGGCCGGGCCGCCGCGAAGTGGGGCACGGTGCGTTGGCCGAGCGTTCGCTCCTGCCGATGCTGCCGATGGATGATAATTACCCGTACGCCGTGCGTCAGGTTT
>WTHG01000243.1 GCA_011523245.1 Verrucomicrobiales bacterium
ATCCAACACGGCTTCAAACGACTCATTCTGTTAAACGGCCATGGCGGCAACATGGTGCCCGGCTCACAAGTCGTCTTTGAGCTGCGCCAAAAACTGCGCGACCGCTCCGATTTATTGCTGCTCTCCACCACCTACTGGGACAACGGCGACCTGACCACCGCGCGCGATGATTTTGTGCAAACACAAATGGGCCACGCTGGCGAATGGGAAACCTCGATGATGCTGGTCATCCGGCCCGACCTGGTGGGCGATCATGAGACCGCACCGGAGGTGCCCTTTGATGATGCTTTCCCCACCGCTACACGCGGCTGGATAATGCCCGATCGCAGTGAACCCGGCCACATCGGCACCCCCGCCGCCGCCTCAGCCGAAAAGGGCGAAGCCCTACTCAACTGTTTCACCGACGGCGTGTGCGATTTCCTGAACCGCGTCCGCGATTGGGACGGCCAAAGCTGGGAGGGCTGAGTTCAGAACCGCAACCAAACGCGTTCACAACGGTAGCCAAGACCAACTGTTGCCTTGACGACCCACTGCCCTGTCGCACACTGACGGTATGAATGGCCGTGCCCGCACTCTACTATTCACCGGTTTAACCGCCGGCCTGTGGGCGTTTGCTATCGACGTGGAGGAGCTGCCGCCGCCGGCCAAGCATGTGGTTGATTTCAAAAAGGAAATCTGGCCGCTCTTTCAAGAGCACTGCGTGAAGTGCCATGGCCCCGATCAGCAAAAGAGCGGCTACCGTATCGACATCGCTGAATTGGCCCTCGAAGGTGGCGAGATGGGAGATGCCGTCATCCCCGGCAACAGTGCCAAGAGTCCATTGATCCATTTCATTTCCGGACTGGACGAAGAAGTGGTGATGCCGCCCAAGGGCGACCCCTTCAACGCCAAGACCGTTGGGCTTATCCGAGCTTGGATCGATCAAGGTGCCGACTGGCCCGACAACGTGGGCGCGAAGGCGGTGGACCGCATGGATCACTGGGCATTCAAGAAAATTACATGGCCGGGCTCGCCACGGTTAATGCAGCCGATTGATGCCTTCATCAAAGTGCGACTGGAGAGCAAAAAGCTCGGGTTCAATCCGCGCGCGGACAAGCGCACACTCATCCGTCGGTTGTACCTTGTGATGCACGGGCTGCCGCCGACGCCGGAGCAAGTGGAAGCGTTTGTGAAGGATGACAAACCGGGAGCGTTCACGCGGCTGGTGGATCAGGTGTTGGCCAGCCCGCGTTATGGTGAGCGGTGGGCGACGCATTGGCTGGACCTCGTGCGCTTTGGCGAGACGGCCGGCTTTGAAACCAACCGCGAGCGCAATCACGCGTGGCCTTATCGCGACTGGGTGATTCGCGCGCTTAATGAGGACAAGCCGTACAACGATTTTGTGCGCGAGCAAATTGCCGGCGATGCGCTGGGCGAACCGCTGGGCACGGGTTTTCTCGTCGCCGGGCCAAACGACATCGTGAAGGGGCAAGACGGCAAGCTCAACCGCATGCAACGCGCCAATGAACTGGACGACATGATCAACACCACCGGCACAGTTTTCCTCGGCCTCACCACCGGCTGCGCGCGTTGCCACAACCACAAGTTTGATCCCATTTCGCAAAACGACTACTACGCGCTTAAGGGCATCTTCGAAGGCGTGAAACACGCCGACCGCAACCTGCCGCTCAGCAAGACTGACCAAACCAAGGTGGCCGCAATGCAAAAACGCGTGGGCGAGTTGAAGGCGCAGTTGGCTAAGTACGTTGCTCCGGCTGGCAAACGCGCGGCAGTGACGGCCAAGCATAACATCGAAACTTTTCCCGCCGTCGAGGCGCGGTTCGTGCGCTTCACCATCACCCGCAGTAGCAGCAGCCAACCGTGTATTGATGAGTTGGAGGTTTTTTCCGGCACCGAAAACCTCGCGCTCGCCAGCAAAGGCGCCAAGGCCAGCTCGGCCGGCGATTTTAAGCATGCGCTGCACAAGCTCGCGCACATCAATGACGGCCAATACGGTAACGCCAAGAGCTGGATCGCTGCGGGCAATACCGGTTGGGTGCAGATCGAACTACCCAAGACAGCGCGCATCGACCGCATCGAATGGGCGCGCGATCGGCAGGGCCAATACAGCGACCGCGTGCCCATCGGCTACCGCATTGAGGCGGGCGTGAAGGCCGGCGAATGGAAAACGATCGCCAGCTCCGGAGACCGCCAGCCGTTCAAGGGCGGCCAGCCGGCCAAGCCGGTTTATGCGTTCGACAAGCTGCCGAAGGCCGAAGCCGCGCGCGGGCGAAAGCTGCTGGCGGAACTGGAGACCACCGAGCGGCAAATTAAAAATCTTCAAACCAGCACCAAGGCCTTCGTCGGCAACTTTTCGCAGCCGGGTCCCACTCGGTTGTTTTATCGGGGCGATCCGGAATCGCCGCGTGATGAGGTAACGCCCGGTGCTTTGGCCAAGTTTGTGTCACTGAAGATCGATACCAAGACTCCCGAGCAAAAGCGGCGGCTGGCCTTGGCCGATTGGATCGTGGACAACAACAACCCGCTCGCGCGGCGCGTGATCGTCAACCGCATCTGGCAACATCATTTCGGCGCCGGACTGGTCGATACCCCCAACGACTTCGGCCGCAACGGTCTGGCCCCGACGCATCCGCAGCTGCTCGATTGGCTCGCCTCCACGCTCGTGTCCGACGGCTGGTCGCTCAAGAAACTGCACCGCCGCATCCTCCTCACGCAAACCTGGCAACAAAGCAGCCGCCCGCGCGCCGAGGCGCTTAAGATTGATGCCGCCAGTCGCCTGCTCTGGCGTTTCCCAACTCGGCGTCTTGAGGCTGAGGCTATTCGCGATACGATGCTGCTAACCAGCGGCGTGCTGGACCTTAAGATGGGCGGCCCAGGCTTCAGCGGGTTTGAGGTGCAAATGGAAAATGTGCGGCACTTTTTCCCGAAGAAAAACTACGGCCCAGCCGATTGGCGCCGGATGATTTACATGACCAAGGTCAGGCAGGAACAGGAAAGTGTATTCGGCGCCTTCGACTGCCCCGACGCCAGCCAAGGCGTCCCCAAGCGCAGCCGCTCCACCACCCCGCTCCAGGCGCTGAACC
>WTHG01000048.1 GCA_011523245.1 Verrucomicrobiales bacterium
ATTTCTCACTTACCGGTCAAAACCCGAGCTGGATGCCTTCTTTGAGAGAGTGGTCGCTTCAGATCCTAATATTGATTTTACGGCGGAAGATGGGGTGCAGCATACGGCTTGGAATATTTTTGACGCCGATGACATCTCCTTTTTGCAGGGGCAGTTTGAGGCGGTTGATTTTCTCTACATTGCCGATGGGCATCACCGGAGTGCTGCAGCTTCTCGTGTGAATGCTTCACGTTCGGGGTCGGGGCAAAGTGGTTATTTCTTAACGGTTACTTTTCCTCATGATCAAATGAAAATCCTCGCCTACAACCGAGTGGTGAAGGATTTAAACGGGTTAAACGAAGAGACATTTCTTGAGCGTTTAGGAATGATCTTTGACGTCAACGAAGGCGGTGCTGGTCATTGCAGTGCCAAAAATGAATTGGGCTTGTACTTGAATGGTGTTTGGCGGCGTTTGGTCATTAAACCGGAATACGCCAAAGCTGATACCCCCATGGATGAACTGGATGTGGCGTTGCTCCAAAACCATGTCTTGAGCCCAATACTTTCGATTGATGATCCCCGTACTAGTAATCGGATTAATTTTATTGGCGGCATCCGTGGCACCGCCGAATTGGAGCGACTTGTGGACGCCGGCGACTATGCCTGTGCATTTTCGATGTATCCCACCAGTATCGAGGATTTAATGGCGATTGCCGACACCGGTGGTATCATGCCCCCGAAGAGTACATGGTTTGAGCCCAAATTACGGGACGCCATGTTTTGCCACATGATTTAATTTAACACGATGAAGATAGTACTCGCATATTCCGGTGGGCTGGATACTTCGGTTTTGCTCACGTGGCTGAAGGAAAAATACAACGCCGAAATGATCGCTTTTTGCGCGGACGTTGGGCAAGAGGAAGAGTTGCGCGGGCTGGATAAAAAGGCCAAACGCACCGGGGCTTCCAAGATGTTTATCGACGATTTACAGGAGGAGTTTGCTGCAGATTTCATCTACCCCATGATGCAGGCCGGAGCGATCTATGAAGATCAATACTATCTTGGCACGAGTATTGCCCGGCCCTTGATAGCCAAGCGCATGGTCGAGATTGCTCGTAAAGAAAAGGCCCATGCCATTGCTCACGGTGCAACTGGCAAGGGTAATGATCAGGTGCGTTTTGAGCTGACGGCTGCATCGCTAGCGCCTGATATTGATATTATTGCTCCGTGGCGGATGGCAGAATTTCGTGAGCAATTCCCCGGGCGCAAGGAGATGATTAACTATTGCCGGAAACACAAGGTGGATGTCGAAGCAAGCGCCAGTAAGCCGTATTCAATGGACCGCAATCTTCTTCATATTTCATACGAGGCCGGAATTCTGGAAGACACGTGGTTTGATGCTTTCGCGCCAAAGAACAAGGAGATGTTTAAGCTTTCGGTGGCGCCCGAGAATGCGCCTGATAAGCCGGAGTATGTAAACCTCGAGTTCGAAAAGGGGAACTGTATCGCTGTGAATGGTAAAGCCCTGAACCCACTTGGAGTAATGCGCAAACTCAATAAGCTGGGCGGAAAGCACGGCATTGGCCGGGTGGACATTGTGGAAAACCGGTTTGTGGGCATGAAGAGTCGCGGCGTATACGAAACGCCGGGTGGCACCATTTTGCATTTTGCCCACCGACAGATGGAATCCATTACCATGGACCGAGAGGTGATGCATATCCGAGATTCATTGATCCCCAAATATTCCGAGCTCGTGTACAACGGTTTTTGGTATGCACCGGAACGCGAGGCGTTGCAGGCGTTGGTTGGCGAAACCCAAAAGACGGTTTCTGGCACCGTGCGTTTGAAATTGTATAAGGGAGGTCTTTATACCGCTGGCCGTAAATCAAATCTGAGCCTGTATAATCCGGACATTGCTACAATGGAGGCGGATCCAACTGAGGCGTACAATCAGGATGACGCCACCGGCTTTATCAATCTAAACGCGTTGCGCCTGAAGGTGCGCTCCAAAGTTCAGGGCGTTAAGACAAGTGTGAAAAAGCGTTAACGTTCGGCGGGCAGTTTCACCTGCGCGTGAATGTTGGTGATGCCTGCCGTGCTGGCGGCATCCCGGACTCCCACGACTTCACCGAACGGAGCCTTTTCGTCGGCTTGAATATTCAGGTTCACCTGCGGGTTTTTTTTGACGCGTTCTCGCAGGATTGCGCTCAATTCCGAAAGCGTCACCGTACGCTTGTTTAAGCGCAGATGTGGGGCTTCCTGTCTGATTTGGATCGTTAGGGGTTCGTCGGTCTCCGTGATTGCGCTCCCCGCGCTGAGGGAGGCGGGGAGGTTTAAGTTCAACGCAGGCACACGTTTCTTAAAAGTCGTACTCACTACGAGAAAGATCAGCACCACCATCAAGACATCGATCAGCGACACGATGATCACGGATGGCGCAGACCGTTTCTTGTTGGCGCGGAATTGCATGAGATAAACTAAGCGCTACGCCGGTATTGGCTGCGCAGGAACTCGTCACAAAGATTTTCCATTTCAATGGATAGTGTCTCGACCTTGCGGTTGAAATAACTCCAGCCAACCAGCGACGGGATGGCGACCACTAGGCCGAGCAGGGTGGCCTTAAGTGCAATGCTGATACCCTCAGAGAAGAGGGCGTATTGCTCATTGGAAGCCTCCACGCCCATTCCTTGGAATAGGGTGATGAGCCCAAATATGGTGCCCACTAAACCGAGAAGTGGGGCTACGCCGGTTACGATTTCCAGTACAACGATTCCGCGTTCGAGCTTGGACACTTCGGCCCGAGCACGTGTTTGGATTAACTCAATGTTTTCTTCCCGCGGTAAATGCAAGTGGTCGATCGCACAACTCAGCAGGCGACCGTAGGGAGAGGGTAGTTGGTTGCTGGTCGTGCGGAGGGCAAGTAAATCCTCCTGAGTTTGACAGACGCTCTGAGCTTCTATTAAACGCCCCGGGATAACGGCTTCACGCCTCAGTGCAATACTACGTTCGACTATCAAAAACATGCTGATCAGCGAAGTTGCGATGAGTACGCCGATAATCGTGGTTTTCATTGCTGATTGCGGGGGCTCTTG
>WTHG01000496.1 GCA_011523245.1 Verrucomicrobiales bacterium
GCGGTAACGGTTTTGATCGGTGATCACCATGTTGCCATCGAATTCATAAAGCTCGAAGGCCTCGTCACCGACGTGAACAGTCCACTCATTATAGGTGTTGGGAACATCGGAAACGGGTGCGGTTAGCTTTAGAGGCACTGGTTGGAGACCTGCCAGATAGGTGTCTTTACGGAGCGGAGCGGATTTCTCGGAGTAGCTAATCTTCACGCGCATGGCGCGGTTGCGATCGAGGCCGCGGGGAATGGGGAGACGCAGTTGTTCGCCGGATTTTTGGGGCTTCACTGAGACGTCGTTGATACTGGTTGCTACGTTGGCAAAACCATCAGGTAGGGTGAATAATAGGTGTTGTTTGCCATTGTTTTTCAGCATGTAAGTGGCGGTTGTAGTGAACTCGCCCTCTGGAGTTATTTGCGTGGAAATCTGCGTGCGGTCTGCCACGGCACTTAGACCATTCTCTTCCTGATACAACTGCAGTTCCACGGGTAGCTCAAATTCCTCACCTTCGTATTTGAAGGCATAGAGGATTGGTCGGTTCACCAGTCCACGGTCGGCTTCACTGAGGTCGGTGGGGTCAATGCGGTTCAGCTGGGTTTGTGCATATTGCGGATTGAGCTTGAGATTGGCGGCGCCGGTGAGAGCGAGGAAACCGGTCTCACGTTTGACGCCCAAGGGATGGGCACCGCCGAGCTGGAGTGTTGCCTGATCATGTTCAAACTGATTGTCGTAGCTAACCACGAGGGTATAGCCGTTCCATACTTTTTCCTGTAATCGAATGGTCCAATCCATTGCATTGGCCTCGGCATTGTAAGTGGCCTCGGTCTTGCGTATGTTGGCGCCGACGAAAAGGACGTTTTTCCATTGGTTCGTAGATGGTATGCGTACCTGAAATTCCTGAACGCCCTGATTCAGAATGCCAAACCGGATGGTTGCGCTGCCACCGAGTAGACCATCGCCTACGGTGACGAGATTGAACACTTCCGCGATTATTTGTGCGTCGAGTTTCTCGACGCCAAAGGTGACGCTCCAATCGGCCTGGGTGGAGGCAAAGGCAAGTACGGCTTGACCGCCGGCGATCTCACGAGTCTGTTGGCTCTCGGTAGCCTTGAGCTGTAAGCCACGAGCGCCGCGTGCATTTAAGGTGGCTGATTCGCGGCCGAGGTCAAACGGCTCCTTCTCGGTGCTGCCAACCCGCAGTGGTTGTACTGTGAAGGTGCCGGGAAAATTGTCAGCCGGTTTTTCGAGTACGACTTGCACTGGTTGGGCGCCGAGCACGCGGCTGGTGAAAAGTAAGGTGATTTGGCCGATGTCGGGATCCAGTTCCCAGTCCATTAGCCCCTTGCTGGTGACATTGCTCACGGAAAATGCATCGTTGCCGGTGAGTTGCGGGGAATTCAGAGTCAGGCTGTAAATGCCGGCTTTCTCTACCTGCAAGGTTAGGTTGTGCGTGGCCAAAAGGCGGGTTTCACCCTGTTGTACGGCGACTGCACTGATAAGGTTTGCACGCGGTTTAATACGCTGGATGGTGATGGGAAGGGCGAACGGTGTGCGGCCGAAATATTGCCACGCGCCCACTTGGCCCTTGGCCACGTTGGCTTGTCGTAAGCCCTGCACCGTACCGGTCTCCACTGTGACATCCTCGGCCGTGATCACCACGCGGCCGCCTTCGCGCTCCACATTCTGGGGCTCGGGCGGGAACAGGTTGGCCGTTTGTGTCATCGCTTGCTCGGAATGAATGGCTAACGTGTACGCCTTTTGCTGGGGTTGGACGAAATCAATGGTCAGTGTTTGGCCTTCTTCGATTGTGGTAACACGCCAGTCGCGAATGTTTTGGCCTTCGAGCTTGGTGATGGATTGCTCCTTCGGCAGGCGCACTGTGAGGTTGGTAGGGGAGCCTTGAAGGATATCATAAGCCAACGTGGTGTGGTACCGCGCCTCGGTGGGATTGATGTGAATGGTGCTGGTAGTGTTGGCAATTAAGAGGGCGCGGCGTTCCTGCCTGGTCACGCGGCTTTGCCAGCGGAGGTTAACTGATCGATCCTGGCCCAGAGCCCCGCGCACAGTGGAGCGATCGTTGCCCGTTCGGGGCAAAGGCGTGCCACTAAGAAGTTCCAATTCAGTGCCGTCGCCCTCGGCTTTAGCGGTAATCGTGCCGATGGTGGCGGCGGGGCCGCTGAAGGTGGCCGAATGCCACGGGGCGGATTCAGTGATGCGAGCGAGCAGTTCCAGCTGCACTTCATAGCGCCCGGCTTGTTCGACGATGATTTGGTATCCTTTGGCCAGACGCGCCAGTCTTAAGCCCTCGGGTAAGTTGGGGTTTAGGACTGCCAACTCTCCCTCAAACAATGGCAGCGGGGTGGCCACGCGGTTGGTGCACTCGAGTGCGAGTTTTACGGTGAATTTTGCAGCTTCATTGGAGAGCACGGCGTCGTAGTGCACGGCGTGCACTTCCACCGGCCCAAGCTTAGGCGGTGTGCCCTCCTGGGCGAGAATAGGTGTGAAGGCACAGAATAAAAGGGCAAGAGTCTTCTTCATGATACGTATGGGCGAACACAGGCTATTGTGGTAAGACCAAGTTTTAAGGCCAGTCAAAATCATTGGTTTTTAAAGATACATGTTAAATGGACGGGGTACCCTTATGACATCCTCCTTTTTTTTACATGCTGGATTGTTCAACCATCACAGTTTAAATTTGCGGTGATGGATGTGGCCGTGGAACGCGAGTTGATCCAGCGCTGTCAGGCCGGTGAGCCCGATGCGTGGGATGAGCTCTTTGCCGAGCATTATGCGGCAGTGGGGCGTTATGTGTTCCAACTTTCCAGTACCTTTACGCGTGAGGATTGCGACGAGGTGTGTCAGGAGGTGTTTCTCTCTGTGGTTAAAAATCTGGGTCGCTTTGGTGGCAAGAGCCGGTTGCAAACCTGGCTGTTTCGTATTGCGGCTAACAAGGCGAGAGATTACCGCGCCAAACAAGTGGCGGCCAAACGTGGTGGCGGACAGGTGCCGTTGTCACTGCAAGCTGAGGATGAGGAGGGCAACCGACTGATCGATCCAGCCAGCATC
>WTHG01000065.1:0-1569 GCA_011523245.1 Verrucomicrobiales bacterium
CGTAGACATGCCCCCCTTCGCCAGTAACTTTCATGCCCTTAACCCGCCCACCGCAGACCATCGTTGCCAATGCATGGGTAAATTCATGCCCCAACACATACACCCACATGGGCCGTGGCAACCATCGAAACAATGCCCCCATACAGGCACCTCCCGCAACCAACGGCACCACCACCACGCCTTGAAATTCAAAATCTCGCCACAACCCGCCCAAGGCCCGCAATACACCTATGCAAACCGGCAATAACAAGATCGCGATGAATAGTTTGGCCCTCCGAGGCACAGTTGATTGAAGCGCATACAAGGACGAAAAACGAGCCGAAACCGTGAATGACTTGCGATTGCCTCGTGCCCCGCAGACTCGTTAGCCTCTTTCATGACTCGTGACGAAGTGTTGGAAGTATTCCGACAAAACAATGCCCTTTTAGAGGGTCATTTCATTTTACGTAGCGGCCTGAGAAGCCGGGAATTTTTCCAATGCGCGCAAGCACTTCAGAAAATGCCCGTAGTGGAACAGCTTGGTGCTGCCCTTGCAGACAAAGTGCGTAATCTTGGCATCACCACGGTAGTAGCCCCTGCCATGGGCGGATTAGTCATCGGGCAAGAAGTCGCCCGTCAATTGGGAATACGGTTTATTTTTGTGGAAAAAATAAACGACGCTTTGGTGCTACGGCGCGGGTTTAAGATCGATTCACATGAAAAAATCCTGATCGTGGAAGATGTCGTCACCCGTGGTGGACGAGCGGATGAGACCATTCAAATTGTTCGCGAGCACGGCGGTGACTTGCTGGCACTGGCCGTCTTAGTGGACCGCTCCAGCGGCGACTATGACCCCGGAGTGCCATTCATCAGCCTTCTTGAAATGCAGGTCGAAACCTTTACCCCAGACGATCTCCCTGAAGATTTGCGGGCCTTGGAACCGGTAAAACCTGGTAGTTAATAATGACCGACCAGATTATCACTTTGGGCGGCGGGTGTTTCTGGTGCCTTGAAGCATTATTTCAACGACTCACAGGGGTATCCCAAGTAACCCCCGGATATGCCGGCGGGGATACGAAAAACCCTACCTATCGTGAGGTGTGCGCTGGCAACACCGGCCATGCGGAGGTAATCCAAATCACCTTTGATTCAGAGACTATTTCCGTGGGCGACCTCCTCGAATTCTTTTTTCAAGCCCATGATCCCACCACCCTAAACCGCCAAGGCAATGATGTAGGGACTCAATATCGCTCAACAATCATGCCGTTGTCCCCGGAACAAGCCGCGCTATCCCGAGCCGCATTGGATCAGGCCGCAGCTCAATTCGACGAGCCAATCGTGACTACCATTGAGCCGCTGGAAACTTTTTATCCCGCAGAAGCCTATCATCACGATTATTACAACCAGAACCAATCAGTGCCCTACTGTGCCTTTGTCATTTCACCAAAACTCGAAAAACTGCGCGACCGGCTAATCGACAAATAAAGAGGGATTCTTGACTAAAACCGTCCAATCCTATTGGATCGCCTGCGTTATGATCGAACCTAGACACATGCTACTCCTTGCCTTGCTGCTTACCGGCAATTTCCA
>WTHG01000065.1:1669-3048 GCA_011523245.1 Verrucomicrobiales bacterium
ACCACAATACCAGCCCTGAAATTAAACCGCCGTTCCAAGGCAGAGCATTTTGCCCTGAAAGATGGGTCGATCTATTTCGGCGAACTGGCTGGTTTTGACGCCCAAAAGGGATTTCTCTGGAAACATCCGCACATTACGCCGGATCTTCGGGTATCCCCCGAGCATGCCCAATACATCCAGCTGGGCCAACGCGAAACACCCGCAAATTCTCGGAATCATAATTGCCAAATCACCCTTGCCAATGGGGATGCCCTTTCCGGCGAACTCAAGTCTTTATCCGACGGTAAACTCACACTTAGCACCTGGTACGGCGGTGAATTACAGCTCAAGCAAACGGCCCTCAAAACACTCGTGCCTGGGTTCACGGCCCTGAAGGATTTGTATCAAGGCCCCAAAAGCGTCCGGGACTGGACGTTTTACGATTCCTCCAGTGGCCAATACCTCAAAGCGCTTGCAGCCGATGCAACCGCCGAGGAAGTCGAAAAGAAGAGTAAAAAGCTAAACCTCAGCAATGGCGCTTGGAAGCTCAAGGATCAAACCTTCGAGGCCCAGCGCAGCCAAGCCCGCGTCGGAAGAAATTTCGAAAATCTCCCGAACAGTCTCCGGTATGATTTTAATGTTCACTGGACGGGCTACCTCAATCTCTACGTAAATTTCCTAACCGACAATTTAAACTCATACAGCAGCGGCAACGCCTACTGCCTGCGCATCAACACATCCTACGCCTACCTCTACCGCTACAAACTCAAAAACGGCGCCGGGAATGGACGTAACGTGGGCTCCAATGTTCGCATCAACCTCAATACACTCGGTAATCACGCCCGATTCTCGATCCGCGTGGATCGCAAAAAAAACTCCATCGCGCTTTTCGTTAACGAGAAATTCATCAAGCACGGGGACGATGCTCAAAATGACCCACTCCCCAACGAATCCAAGGGGCTGATGTTTACCACCATGAGCTCTAACCCCGTCACCCTGAGCCAGATTGGCCTTTCGGAATGGAACGGCAAAATTCCCGGCGGCAACAATGTGACCGAACAACAGGGCAACCAAGATTTTATCTTATTCGCCAATGAAGACAGTATGAGTGGCAAGTTGATTGGCATTGCTGAGGGCAAGATGACGTTTGAAACACCATTCGCCAAACTCCCAATCCCGCTCGAAAACATCACACGCGTCAACCTCGCCAAGAGCACAACCGAACCACTGCCCGCTCGAACTATCAGAGCAGTGATGCGCAACGGCCAAGGAAGCATTAGTGGCGAATTGGTTAGGTGGGAAGACGGCAGGATCTCGCTCAAGAGCCCGTACTTCTGGTAAGCATCTTTTTTGGACAGCATTTTCCAAAGTATCGAGTTCGATTCCAAACCTCGGGAAAC
>WTHG01000318.1 GCA_011523245.1 Verrucomicrobiales bacterium
CCCCCACGATCGACAGCCCGGCAACCGTAAAACTAATCCAGGAACGGGCCGCTGAAGCCGCCCCAGTGAATGTTTACGTCACCGGCACCATCACGTTAGGGATCGCCGGGGAAGAACTTTCGCCTATCGGCTCACTTAAGGACGCCGGAGTGGTGGCCATCACCGATGACGGCAAGTGCGTGCAAAACAACGAACTAATGCGGCGCGCCCTCGAGTACGCCGGGATGTTTGATTTGCCCGTAATGGATCACTGCCAAGATTACTCTATCGTCACCGACGGGGTCATGCATGAGGGCTACTGGAGTACTAACCTCGGACTCAAAGGCTGGCCGGCGGCTGGCGAAGATTTGATTGTCGCACGTAATATTGAATTAGCTGAACTCACTGGCACGCATATTCATTGCCAGCACATCAGCAGCGGCAAATCGGTGGAATTAATCCGACAAGCCAAAGCTCGTGGAGTGCCAATCTCTGGCGAGGCTTGTGTCCACCACTTCACTCTTACTGATTCCACGATTGGCGGCAGCGAACACTTTTGGGCTGAAGACGGGCGTGAACTGCAGACTGAAAGCCAGCGTACCAAATGGCCGGCTTACGATACGCACTTCAAAATGAACCCCCCGCTACGCTCGGCTGACGATCGCGCCGCGGTGATTGAAGGGCTTGCCGATAACACGCTGGAAATCCTCGCCAGCGATCACGCCCCGCATTGCGCGCATGAAAAGGATGTGGAATTCGACTATGCGCCCTTTGGCATCACTGGCCTAGAAACCGAATTGGCCGTCTCGCTGACCTTCCTCCACCATAAAGGGCACCTTGGATTACCCGATCTGATTGCCAAATACACTGTGAATCCGGCCCGACTCCTCAAACTCCCTAAAGGCACTCTAAGCGAAGGCTCCGACGCTGATGTGACTGTGATTGATCCGGAAGCTGAATGGACTTTTGACGTCAGCACGAGCCCGAGCAAGAGCACCAACACCCCCTTCAATGGCTGGACCTTCAAGGGGCGCCCCACTATGACACTGGTCGGCGGCAAAATTGTGTGGCGTGAAGAGGCCTCGACTAGCTACAGTTCCTAAACCAAAATCAAATGAAAACCCTTATTACAATCATTACACTCATCGCCTTCAGTCAAGGTGCATATGCCGAAAAAGGATGGCTTACCAACATTGATGACGCCAAAAAAATCGCCAAAAACGAGAAAAAGCTCATCCTACTTGAATTTACGGGCTCGGACTGGTGTCCACCCTGTAAAGCCCTCAAGAAAAACGTGTTTGATAAACAAGCCTTCAAAGATTACGCGAAGAAAAACCTCGTGCTGGTGGAGCTGGATTTTCCGAGGGACCGCAACAAAATCACCAAGGAACAATACGCCTACAACCGCACTCAGGCTAAGGAATACGGAATCCGCGGCTACCCGACTGTGTTTGTGCTCGATGCCAACGGTAAGGAGCTACTGAAGAAAGTGGGCTTCGGTCCTAACACTGTTGAGGCCTATATCAAGATGCTCAAGGACGCAAAATTCCAATAGACGCACAGTTATTCACCGGCGCGGCCAACAACTGGCCGCGCCTTTTTTATGTGGTCGCTTGACCCATCGAGGCCTCATTCCTACTATCGCCCGGCTTCACGGCCGCCCCATGGCAATTCTAGCATTAGAAGACGGCACGGTTTTTCACGGCAAAGGATTTGGCGCCAGCGCCACGTCCTGCGGCGAAGTGTGTTTCAACACCTCCATGACGGGTTATCAGGAAATCCTGACCGACCCGTCCTACAAAGGGCAGATCGTAACCATGACCTATCCGGAAATTGGCAATTACGGCGTCAACCCCGAGGATATTGAATCCTACCAACCACACGTTTCTGGTTTTGTCGTGCGCGAACTGTCGCCAATCGTCAGTAATTGGCGCTCGAGTGAATCGTTGGAAGACTACCTAAAAGCCAACGGCATCCCCGGCATTGAAGGTATAGATACGCGAGCTTTGACCAAAAAACTGCGTGTCCATGGCGCTCTTAACGGCGTGATCAGCACCGAGAATCTCTCCGATAAGGAAGCCCTCCAGCAAGCCGCCGACTGGCCGGGTATGGTGGGAGCCGACTATGCGAAGGTAGTCACCCATAAGGAGGCGTTTTGTTGGGACGAACACGAACAACCAAATGAGGAGTTCACTCTTCCCCAAGGCGCCGACACCACTCCTACCCCGCCCCCACTACCGGCGGCGGATATTCCGATTGTCGCATTTGATTTTGGAGTAAAATACAACATCCTGCGTTGCCTGCGACGCCATGGATTCAAAGTGCAGGTTGTACCGGCCACCGCCACGGCTGAAGAGGTGCTGAGCTATCAACCCGCTGGACTCTTTCTCTCTAACGGCCCCGGCGATCCGGCGGCTTTGGATTATGCGGTTCGCAACGTGAAAGAACTTGTAGAACATGGCCTACCCACGTTTGGGATTTGCCTTGGTCATCAGGTTTTGGGGCAGGCACTCGGCGCCAAAACCTTTAAGCTCAAGTTTGGGCACCGCGGCGCCAATCAACCGGTGAAAGATTTGGAAACAGGCCAAATCGAAATCACCTCTCAGAACCACGGCTTTGCCGTGGATGACAGCGCCCTACCAGACGACGTTCAGGTAAACTGCATCAATCTCAATGACCAAACTGTCGAAGGCCTGAAACATCGGTCCAAACCGATCTTCAGTGTGCAATACCACCCTGAAGCCTCGCCTGGCCCGCACGATTCACAGCCGCTATTCCAGCGATTTCGAGATATGCTCGCTAAAGTGTGACCCTTGACATCCTTGAGAAAGTTACTAAGGTAGTCATCGCCCGACCGAAAGGTAGAAAGCGTTGTTTGAGGCATGGCTACGCTCCTCTACATTATCACCGAAGGGATCCAAGGCGGTCCTTTTGAGTTAACCGATGGCACCCACATTCTTGGGTCCGCGGAAGGTTCTACAATTCTCGTTCCCGACTCAACTATCTCCGCCCAACACGGCCAGTTTGACGTAGGGAATGGGCAGATAGTTTATCAGGATTTAGGG
>WTHG01000076.1 GCA_011523245.1 Verrucomicrobiales bacterium
ACGGCAAGAAGCCAACCCAAGAACAGGTAGCTAAGGAACATCGCAAGATCCGTAAAACGCAGTTGAAGTTCTTGGGCACTCAACAACAGGCCGGAACGGCGGGAGAAGAAACGGATGAAAGCGATGCGCGATTGGTCGTACGCCAGATCGAACAGTACGGAGAACGGTTTGAGCCGCACCTGCTCGGTATGGAATCAGTACAAGGTCGACCAGCGTATAAGCTGCAGTTTTTTGTGAAACCGGGCGAGGTGTTCAAGGACCCGATTGTGAACCTCGTGCTGCATCACCTAATCATCAAGGTGTGGATCGACTGTGAGGAATTTCAGTTGTCCAAGCTCGAGGCCGAGCTAGCCAATCCGCTGTACGCCATCGGGGGGCTGGCTGCCAAGCTGGAGCGGTTCAAGGTGGTGGCTGTTCAGAAACGGCTAACGGACCGGATTTGGACCGATGGTGAAGTGCGTGCCGAGGCGGCCGGGCGCGTGTTGTTCGATCCGTTTACTGTGCGCTTTGAAAGCGTGTCCTCCGTCTTCGAGCCGCTCAAGTGAGCCGCCTCGGTGCACCACGTCACGAATCGGTCGTCTTCACGTTGCCCTCGATGGGCTTTCCGGAAGTTTTGCCGACTGAATTGTGCGCTGCAGAGTTGCCTTCGCCCGGGCCGGTAAACCGAATGGCGTGTTGGGCGATGGGCTGCTCGCGGGTGTCGTGCAGGGTGTTGCCGGTGAGGGTGACGTGGCTGCAGTCTTTGCCGGCCACGCCGATGGCTCCGTTGAGGAACTGGCTGCCGGTGATGTTGATGCGCTCGCACTTTTCCAATTCCAACAGAGCGCTGAGGTTGGGCTGGCCCTCGTCGGTTTCGTCGTGGATGCCGCAGCCGGTGAAGGTGATGTCCGCGCAGCCGGTGAACCTCACACCGGTGCCGTAGCGCGGGGTGTGGCGACGAAAGGTGTTGCCGCTGACATTGATCAGGCGCGAGTCCTCGATCAGTAGGTTGCGGTTTTCACAGGAGTAAATCGTGTTGCCGCTCAGGGCGATGCCGTAGCAGCCGGTGAGGTGCACGTTGTTTTCCTGGCTACCGATGATGTTGCCGCTGATGGCAAACAGGCCGGGCGGGCGCGATTGATCGGGCGTTTCCTTGATGCGGATGTTCGCGCCCTCGGGCGAGCCGGTGGCCTGGATGGTGTTGGAGGCGATGGTCACCTCGTTGACGCTCGCGCCCTCGGCGGTGGTGTCGATGTAAATCTCCGCGGTCGGTTCCGGCTCGGCCTCGTGCGAGCGATGGTTGTTGTACTCGATGTCATTGCCCGTAATCTGCAGGTTGCGCACCTCGGACCGATCCAGCCGAATGCCGCCGAGCCGGTTGTAGCTGATGTGGCTACTGGCGATGTTGATCTGGTGCAGGTTCACTCCATCGAGATACACCCCCACGCCGGTATTAAAATAGATGTGGCAATGACTGATGAGTACGTTGCGATTGCGTTGGATGAGATGAATGCCATGCCGACAGCGCGTGACTAGTACGCCTTCGAATACGGATTGCATGGTCTCGATCAGTTCGAATCCATCAGCCTCCGTGTGCCCGCCTTCCACCTCGATATTGCGGATGGTTGGTAGGCGTTGATGTGAGGCGACGTTGCCCTTGCGGCTGCCCGGATCGCCCGTGCCGCCATGCGTGCCCCCCAGCCGGAACGCCGGTCCCTTGCCGTCCATCACCACCCTCGCCGTGCCGCCCGTGCCGTCGATGCCCAACGGCCCGTGTTCGCTCAGCTTGATATCAATGGGCTGCGTGATGCGATAGGTGCCCGGCGGAAAATGCAGCACGCCATCGCCTTGCGTCACGGCATGTTGAATCGCCTCCGTATCATCCGCCACACCATCGCCGATCGCGCCAAACCGCGTTACATTGCTCATGGCAAAAAACTGCCCGCGCGAACGGGTGCTGTCAACGGTGTGGGCTGGTCAGGCCTGAAGGCCTGCGATCTTGCCAGTGCTGTCGGCGTAGCGGTCCTGGTTGATGCCGAGTGCGTGGAGGTGGGTGAGCCAGAGGTTGGCGAGGGGCGTGCCGCGTTGGCAGTTGATGTGTCGGCCTTGTTGGAGACCCGTGGCGCCACCGCCGGCAACGACGATGGGGAGATCGTTGTATTGGTGGGTGGTGCCGTCGCCCATGCCGGCGCCGAGGGTGAAGATGGTATTGTCGAGCAGCGTGGTGCCGTTAGCTTCCTCGATTTTGTCCATGCGCTCGAGTAACCGCGTGAAGGCGGCGACGTGGAAGCGATCGAGTTTGAGCAGCTGCTCCACGTGTCGGGCGATGGAGTGGGTCATGGCATGATGACTGTATGGTTTGTCGAGGATACCTTCCCAATTGGTGGCGGTGGTCCAGCGCTCGGGGCCGACCATGAGACTGCCGACGTTGGTGAGGCCAATCTGCAATGCGGTGACGAGCAGGTCGCCCATGAGGTGGATGTACTCGTTGCGCGGCAGGTGCTCGGCGGGACGCTTGATCTGCGCGGCGGCCAGCTCGGCCTTCATGTTGTCGATCTTATCCATGCGCGTCTCGATGGTGCGCACGGCGTCGAAGTATTCGCCGAATTTCGCGCGGTCACCGGTGCTGAGGCGGCGCTGCAGGGAGCGGGCGTTTTCCAACGCGAGATCGGTGATGTTGCGCGAGTTCGTGTTGCCTTTGGTGCCGAAAAGGCGGTCGTAAATCTTGCGCGGATGGCGCATGGACGGCGCCACGTGGCCGGTGGCGTACCACGACATGTTGTCGAAGTAGATCGATTCGATGTTGTTCTTGTGATCATTGCAGCTCAACTCCAGCGTGGAGTAGGGCGTGGCCTGGCCGATGTGATCAGCGACAATGTGGTCGAGCGTGCGCGCCAGCGGATACGCCGAGCCTTTCACCTCAAACGGCGCCACGCTGGTAAGGAAGCACGAGGCGCATTGCGCGTGGGAATCGGTGCCGTGCTGGAAAGTGCGGTCGAGCCCGGTGATGAGCGAAATCTTTTTGCGCATCGTGTTGAGCGGCGCGAGCGTGGGCGTAAAGG
>WTHG01000289.1 GCA_011523245.1 Verrucomicrobiales bacterium
ACCGCGGGGTTTTTTGGTAGCGCGCTCATGCTTTTTGCTTGGCGCGGATGCGTCGGTACAGTTCAAATCACGGCGTGATGTTGCTGCACCTGCAAAGCTCCTTTCACCTGCACGCAAGCGATGCCGCTTGGCTGGTTGCCGGGACGTCCGCTTTGTCACTGGGTTTCTGGCTGGCGCACAGAGCGCGTTAGGTTCTGTTCTTCCATTTTTTCCAGAAGTTTGGCATAAACCGGGCTCCGATTTTGCCGATTTATAAAAAATGAAACTCTTTGGCGTATTTTGCGTCTTGTACTAGCACACAACATGAACCCGCTTGAACATCAACCGCAGCCGCAGGATTTCTTCCAGACACGGCGCCAATTTCTCAACCGCCTAGGCATGGGTATGGGTACCGTGGGGCTGGCCACGGTTTTGCCGAATCTGGCCGCCGCGCCGAACCCGAGTGCCGCCCTGCAGGCCGCCGCCATGGCCAACCCGATGCGGGCCCGCCAACCGCAGTTTACCGCCAAGGCCAAGAGGGTGATTCATATCTTCTCGCAGGGCGCGCCGTCCCATCTGGACACATGGGATCACAAACCCGCATTGGCTAAGCACGCGGATCAGAACGTGAAGGAGATAGGCGGTGTGCCGTTACCCGCGCAATTCGGATTCAAGAAAATGGGTCAGAGCGGCACGCCTGTGAGCGAGGTGTTCGATCAGATCGGCCGGCACGTGGATGACATCGCCGTGATCAACTCCATGCACACCAACATTCCGTCTCATGAATTTGCTACGGTGATGATGAACACCGGCGCCGGCCGCATGGTGAAACCCTCAATGGGGTCATGGATGTTGTACGGTCTCGGCACGGAAAACCAAAACCTGCCCGGCTATATCGTGCTGGGCAATGGCTTGGGCGGCGCCAAGAACTGGCGTAGCGCCTTCCTGCCCGGCGCGTTTCAGGGCGCACTCATCCCGCGCGCCGAAGCCAACGTGGAGCGCACCATCGCCAACATTAAGAATTACAGCTACAGCCTCAAGGAACAGCGCGAGCAACTGGACCTGCTCAAAACCCTGAACCAGCAGCATCAGGCGAAACTGCAGCAGGAAGCGGATCTCGAGGCACGCATCCGATCTTTCGAGCTGGCTTTCAAGATGCAGGCCGCGGCCACCGATGCCTTTGATTTTACTAAGGAAAAACAGGCCACCCGCAACGCCTACGGCGATACCGAGACCGGCCGCCGCCTGCTCACCGCCCGCCGACTCGTGGAACGCGGCGTGCGGTTTGTGCAGGTGTGGCACAATGGCTGGGATCATCACACCGCCCTGAAGGAAAACCTCACAACGCGCGCCAATGAAGCCAACCAACCGATCGCCGCGTTGCTGGCGGATCTCAAGGACCGCGGCATGCTCGAGGATACCCTGGTGATCTGGGGCGGCGAATTCGGCCGCACCCCGCGCCATGACCGCGGCGGCCGCGGTGAACCGGGCCGGGACCATCATCATCACGGATTCTCCATGTGGATGGCCGGCGGCGGCGTGAAGGGCGGTATTGTCCACGGTGCCACGGATGAATTTGGCTACAAGGCCGTGAAGGACAAGGTGCACGTGCACGACCTGCACGCCACGATTCTGAAACTGATGGGCTTCGATCACGAGAAGCTCACCTACCGTTATCAGGGCCGCGACTTCCGTCTCACCGATGTGTACGGGGATGTGGTCGACAACCTGATCGCTTAACCATTTTGATCATGCGCAACACGCTCGCTATTGGCGCCCTGTTCGCCGGCGGATTGTCCTCACTGGCGGAGGCGCCACTGACGCCCAAGCAGTTGGAGTTTTTTGAGAAAAACATCCGGCCCGTGCTGGCCACGCAATGTTACTCCTGCCACAGCGCCGCCGAGGGCAAGGATAAAGGCGGTCTCACTCTTGATACCCGCGATGCCTTCCGGAAGGGCGGCGACAGCGGCGAAGTCATCATCCCGGGCGATCCCAAAAACAGTTTGTTGATCAAGGCGATGAAATGGGATCCCGCCGAGGGGCTCGAGATGCCGCCCAAGACCAAGCTGGACGAGGCCACGCTGGCCGATTTCGAGGCCTGGGTGGCCATGGGTGCGCCCGATCCCCGCGAAGGTAAGGCGGCCTCGATCAAGAAAGTATTTTGGACCCAGGAACAAGCCGACAATCACTGGGCCTATCAACCCATCGCCAAGCCCGTGCCGCCCACCGTGAAGGGCGACTGGGCTCGCACGCCGATCGATCGGTTCATCCGCGCCAAGCATGAGGCCGTCGGCCTGCAAGCAGCCAAGCCCGCCGACAAACGCACGCTCATCCGGCGCGCGTACTATGACCTCATCGGGTTGCCGCCCACCATGGCCGAGGTGGAGGCGTTTGAAAAAGACTCAGCGCCCAACGCCTTCAAAAAGGTGATCAACCAGTTGCTTGAGCGCCCCGAATACGGCGAGCGCTGGGGCCGTTACTGGTTAGATATAGCGCGATACGCTGATACCAGCGGCGATCGCACTGGAGGTAATCGTCGTAATCCAATTTACCCGTACGCGTGGACTTATCGCGATTACGTCATACGAGCTTTCAATGAAGACAAGCCGTTCAACGACTTTATAATCGAACAAATTGCGGCTGATCAGATCGATATCAATGATCAGCGAGATCTTGCCGCTCTTGGTTATCTTACCGTTGGCAAGCGTTTTGATAATGACGTTAACGAAATTATTGATGACCGTATTGATGTGGTGGGTAAAGGGTTTATGGGCCTCACGCTTGCCTGTGCCCGTTGCCATGATCACAAGTTCGACCCCATCCCCACCGCTGATTACTACTCCCTGCATGGCGTGTTCGCCAGCTCGCGCGATGCCACGCCATTGATCGAGGAAGTGGTGGAAGGTGACCCGGAGTACGTCGCTTACACGACCGCGCGCCAGAACGCGATCGATGGTTCACGCGAGTACGGTCTGCGTGAGTACAACAAAATGCTCACGCGGTTCACTAAGGAATCCGGTAAATATTTGTTTGAAACGCAACGATTCATTGA
>WTHG01000175.1 GCA_011523245.1 Verrucomicrobiales bacterium
GGTTGGTGCGGGATAACTCAGTGCTCCGCGAGGTGGATCCTGATCAAGTTTGGCGCATCAAGGGTAGCGCACGATTGGAGCCGCGAGCTTTGGCAGTGCTACGCGAATTATGGCATTGGCGAGAGAAGGAGGCGCGCCGCCGAAACCGCCCTCCCTTTTTCATCCTCTCGCCGGACGCCATGATTAAGATGTCTGAAAGCGCGCAAACAGGCAGTGATGCTAGCGCATTTATACCTCGCCGCATGCCTGAGCACCGTCGGCGCGAAGTGCAGCGTTGTTTAAAAAATGGGCGAGCTGTGCCCGAAAGTGATTGCCCGGAAAAGCATCGCCCGCCGCCGCGCAAACATATCACTCCGGCTCAAAAGAAACGGTTTGAAGAAATTCAATCCAGACGCAACCGTGAAGCCAAGGAATTGGAAATTGACCCTACCATCATCGCTAGTCGAGCCACAATGGTCAGACTAGCCTGTGAGGCGGATGGAGTCCTAGACGAGATTCTTCCCTGGCATCGCGAGTTGCTGGGTGTGGGTTAAGTGAGTTTCCGGTAAGTTTTATCGGCGGCCAGCTTAGCCACAAGGTCGCGCATTTTTGCGGTAGCTTTTTTATGAGCTACAAGTGTCGCGTCATCAGTTTGTACAATCACGCAATCGCGTAATCCCACTACGGCGATCGGGTTGCGATTTTTTTTAGCGCGACTATCAAAAATCACATTACGGGCGGAATCTACGTGCACAAAGTTTGCGTCGGCACAATTGCCTTCACGATCGGATTTCAAATGGCGTGCGAGTGCGGGCCAAGCCCCGAGATCGTCCCAGCCAAAATCTCCATCGGCCACAAGCACATTATGCGCATGCTCCATTACACCGTAATCAAATGAAACTTTCTTAAGGGCCGGGTAATCCTTTTTTAAGATTCGCTTCAGTTTTGAGGGGCTCGTCGCCGCGTGAAACCAGCGTTCACAGGCTTCATGAAGCAGCTTTTGGTGTTTCAAAAGGCTTTCAGCGATGGTCGCGAATGAGAAAATGAACATGCCGGCATTCCACCGGTAGCCGCCGTTATTTAGGTATTCCACGGCCCGATCGTAATTTGGTTTCTCCACAAACCGTTGGACGACGCTAAATTTACTCTTGTAGGCCTTTCGGTCTTTCGGCGGCGGCAAGGGATCGCCCATTTTGATGTAACCATAACCTGTTTCTGGAGCGGTGGGCTTAATGCCAATTGTAACGATGGCTTGGCCGCGTTCGGCCAAGTCATAGCTTTCCTCGAGGTTGCGCTGAAATTTTTTAACACTCTTTTCGGGGATGACATGATCTGCCGGCAGGATCGCCATTGTGCCGGTTGTGCTCCGCGCCCCCACAAGAGCGGCGGCCAGCGCCACCGCAGGGCAAGTGTCGCGACCGCATGGTTCGGCAACCACATTGTCTTTCGGTAAACGCGGGAGCTGTTTTCGAACAGCGGCCGCTTGCGCCTGATTGGTGATCACGAAGATGTTGTTCAGCGGAACGATAGGCTTAATACGCTCAACTGTGTGCTGGAGGAACGATTGCTTATCGAATAAGGCCAGCAATTGTTTGGGGGTGGCTTCTCGGCTGAGCGGCCAGAATCGTTCACCTTTGCCGCCAGCCAAGATGACTGCGAATCTATCTTTATCTTTGGCAGTTTTCTTGGCGGGCATGATTTAAAGGGCTTGAGTGAGCTCTCGAACAAACTTACCAACGCGCTCTGGTAGATCGGGAGCTTCCCCGTGTTCGGCGATTTGGTTCACGATGGCGCTGCCGACGACTACCGCATCGCAATCAGCGGCGACTTGCCTAACTTGTTCGGCATTTGAAATCCCAAACCCAACCGCAATAGGTAATTCTGTAAGACGTCGAATGGCGTTGATGCGTTCATCAAGGCTGGAAACAACATCCTGACGCATGCCGGTGACTCCTTCACGGGAAATATAATAGATGAACCCGCTGCCGCGCGCCACAATTTCAGCGATACGTTCTTCGGGGGTCGTGGGGGCAATAAGCCAAATACTGCACAAGCCAGCATCCTTCATGAGCTGTTCATATTCATCGGCTTCTTCCGGCGGTAGATCAAGTGCCAGTAGGCCATCCACTCCGGCGGCACGGGCAGCCTGAATGAATTCCTTTAGACCCCTCCGATGCATGAGGTTAAAGTAGATGTACAATACAATCGGGACATCCGATTTTTTTCGTATGGCCGTGACTGATTCGAGCAATGCTTCTGGCGTTGTGCCGCTAGCTAACCCGCGTTGGGCAGCAAGTTGATTAACCAGTCCGTCGGCTAAGGGGTCACTGAAGGGCACGCCAAGCTCGAGAACATCCACGCCAGAATCAGCCAGACGCAATGAGAGTGCTTCGGTGGTTTCCAAATCGGGATCGCCCGCGCCTATATAAGCCACAAAACCTTTGCGTTTTTGTTCGCGAAGCGTTTGGAAGCGTTGATCAATGCGGTTCACTGGGCGCAGCATGTCAATTCCAGCCATTGGAGGCAAGCCGCAGTCCATCGAGAGTCAGGCGAGAACGGACGGCATTAATTTCAGGAATTTTTCGGCCAATCAAATTCGCGCATCCTCCAGTGGCTATCACGGAGAGTTTTTTAACGCCAAGTGACAGTCGGATTTCCTTGATTAATCCCTGAACCAAACCTCGATATCCATGTACAGCGCCTATTTGCATCGCTTGAATGGTGGTCTTTCCGATGGCCGTACTGTGATCACGCAGTTCAATGGGCGGAAGCAGGGCAGTCTTTTCGTGGAGATAATCTGTCATTGCCGAAAGGCCGGGGGCAATAACGCCGCCGACATAGGAACCGGAACCGTCGATAATATCAAATGTTACAGCGGTACCGAAATCCACGACCAAAACCGGACCGCCAAATTCCTCTATCGCAGCCCGAGCATTAGCCAGACGATCGGGGCCAATGGAAGCGGGTTTAGGATAATCTAGTATGACTCCGCAATTTAAATGCGTCAGGTTCGAGAATGGTTCCGGGCATATGGATTTAGCT
>WTHG01000320.1 GCA_011523245.1 Verrucomicrobiales bacterium
GAATCATCCGGATTACCCCGAAATCGCCTACTGTGACGATGTCTACGCGTTTGCCTCCCGGGATTTCGTGCGCCAGCAGGCGGTTCGTTATAGCAAAACGGGCCAACCCTTCTTCGGCTTGTTCGCGGCACAAATCCCACATGCTCCCTTCAATGAAATCCAGAAGCTCCCCGATTGGGACCAGGCTTACAGGGACAAGCCTTACTTTCAGAACCTATCCGACCAGTCCAAGCAGTGGTGCGCCATGGTCACCCGAATCGATGCTCATTTCGGTAATCTGTTAGATGCACTGGACGATCCGAATGGAGATGGCGATACTTCGGATTCGGTTGCGCGGAACACTCTGGTGGTTTTCCAATCAGACAACGGCGGGCCGAAGGGGAGCAGCCGGGAGGAA
The DNA here is from genome assembly GCA_011523245.1 of Verrucomicrobiales bacterium. GTDB lineage: Bacteria > Verrucomicrobiota > Verrucomicrobiia > Limisphaerales > UBA1100 > UBA1100. The sequence goes on from WTHG01000320.1 coordinate 398, forward strand.
CTGGATGCAAATGGCGGTTTGCTGGGTTCCAAAGGGAGCATCTACGAGGGTGGAATTCGTGTGCCGACCATCATGCGCTGGCCGGCTAGAATCACTACGGATTCAAAACTGAAGGCTGGTTCGAATACGGACTTGGTCATGGACTGTTCCGACCTGCTGCCTACTTTTTGCGAACTGGCAGGAGCTACTACGCCGGTCGGTTTGAGTGGTGTTTCCCTAGCTCCAACCCTGACGGGCGAAGGGGAGCAGCGGATACGCGAATTCCTTATTCACGAGGCTGGTGGCCAAGCTTCTATAATACGAGGTCGTCATAAGCTGATTCGTCCGCGGGCAAACACCAAGGGCATCAAGCCTGGCGGAAAGAAAATAAAGGACCACAGAACAGCTGAAACGGGAAAGGGCTCTGGAAAATTTCAGCTCTGCGATTTGAAGGCTGACCCGGCTGAGAAAAACAATATAGCCCCGAAGCATCCGCAATTGGTCAAGGAGCTCAATGCGCTGTTGACGGGTGAGCGAGTGGACGAGGCGGTGGGCTTTGCCAACACCTATCATTCCTGGCAGGGGCCCAAGGATACCTCCATCGCAAAGGCTTCCAGCTGGAGCGATTATATTTATCAAAACTCCGGCGTCACCTATATGCAGGAGAATGGTTCCCCAAAAGCATCCTGGTGCGCTAAAATTTCCCAAGGCTCAGCCCTAGCCGACAAGGACGCTGCATTTCTCGGCCTTGAAATCAGCGGCAAACTGACGGTGCAGTCCGGAGCAAACGTCGTAGCCCGCAACGAGCTGCGGGTCGGAGACAAAGGCCAATTGATCCTCCAAGGCGGTTCGGTTGAATCCCTGCGCTGGGTGGACGTCCAGGAAGGTGCCGTCTTGGCGGGCCATGGCGTTGTGAACGCTGCTCTTTACTCTAAAGGCACGCTGGCTTTGAGTTTGGGCAAGCCCCTAGTGGTAAAAGGCTCCGCCCAACTCTCCGGAAAACTAAGCTTGATCGGGCAGGGTAAGACAAAGAGCAGTCAAAGCATTACCGTGCTCAAGGCAAAGTTAATTTCCGGACGTTTTTTGAACAACGAGGTTTCGTTTGCGGGCAAAAGCTACACCATTGGTTACACCGAGACCTCGATTACCCTAACGGCCAAGTAATCATGATGAGACTAAACTTAACCCGATGGATCGCTGCGCTGCACCTCGGTGTTTGCTTTCCCGTTTCCAATGCGAGCGCCCAAGAAAAACCATTCCGTCCGGAGGCAGGAAAATTTCCCTCGCTCGCTCAGGCGCATGGCTTCCGCGGTGAACTGACCTTTGTCGACCACGCCAACCGCCGCGGCAGTCTCCGTATTCAGGCTGAAGGCATGTACTTCCGCAACGCGCCGCACCCCTTCGCCATGTTGCCGTACGGCATGATCCGCTACCACGGCGCGCCTGCGGAATTGCGGGACGTTCCCATCGGCACCGTACTCCATGCCCGCGGCTTTCTACCGCCGAACCCCAAGCTCTCCTCCGTGCCTGTTCTCCCTGTTAACAACCGGAACAAGACCGCCGGTTACAGCGGCAAAGGCATTGCCCCAGCCGAGAACCACCTCATCCTGCTTGAGGACGAACCCAGCTATTGCCAGCGCACAGGCAAAGTCTGGAAGCTTAAGGAAGTAGCGCTTGAAAACTTCTCGGGCAAGATCATTGCCCGGCGTGAATCCAAGACCAACAACGAGAAGGCCGAGGAGGAAACCCTGACCTTCGATGCCGCCACCCGCATTTGGCGCGGCCGCGAGAAGCTCGAGGTGGCCGACCTCATCGCCGACGGCATTTGGCCGGCAAAGGGTAAGAAATCATTGGATGATCAAGCCGTCCTGCTGGGCATCACTTGGAAACCCACCCCAAGCAACATCTTCACCCGCTTTCACATATCGGACATATGGCTGGATGCCTCCGCCATGCAACGTGCCACCAGAAACCAAACCGAAACGCATAAAGCCTATATCCGCAGCCGCTGGATGCCCGGCTGGATCGATGCAGTGCAGTACGGCAAGTTTGGCACCGCCACCGTCACCGCCACACTGTTCGGCGGCATGGACGAATCGCTCTACGCCGATTTTAAGAAGGACACGTCTGCCCTGATGAATGCGGTGGAAAGCAATTTGAAACACACTCACGGCGCCTACAGCCCTGCCCACATGGCGAGCAAAGGCCCCATCCTTGACGTCGTGAAAACAAAAGGCGAAATCCCATTCGGGAGCAGTGGCATTCAGATACATTTCAAAACCGATCTCATCATCGAAGGCATCCGGCCCGGCCGCAATATCCGCGTCCGGCCGAGCCACTGGCCCAACGTCAACATTCCCCGCGAGGAATATCTTGGAGGGAATACCCCCGAGGAACGCTTCCCTTCCCCGGCTATCTTTCCGAAATACTAACCACAAAGGATGAGCCATGACTGCACTTCAAACGGCCTTTACGATCAGCCGGCTGACCATGACTGTTCTCCTGTCAGCCAGCACAACCATTGCTGCCGAGCCACCTTTCCGACCGGAAGCCGGCAAGTTTCCCCCGATGGACAAAGCGCATGCCTATCGAGGTGAATTAACGTTTGTCGATCATACCAACCGGCGCGGCAGCCTTCGTATC
>WTHG01000254.1 GCA_011523245.1 Verrucomicrobiales bacterium
TTGATGAAGTAAACCTCCACAAATAAAACATCCCAACATTTTCAAGGCCCCGCAAGGGGCTATCTTTTGTGCCTTGGTGATACTGCTGACTTGGCGGAAACGTCCGTCGTGAGCAGTGCTCCGGAGACCTTGGGTCTCATTGCCGGCAACCGGCCCCTGCCGCTCGTGCTGGCCCGTGAAGCGCGAGATGCCGGCGTGCAACGACTGGTGGCCGCCGCGTTCGAAAAGGAAACCGACCCCCATCTCGAGACCTTGGTGGATGAGATGGAATGGCTTCGCGTCGGCCAACTCGGCAAATTAGTGGAGGTATTCCAAAAACACGGCGTCACCCAATGTGTGATGGTCGGTCAAATTGCACCTAAGAATCTTTTTGATCTGCGGCCAGATTTGCGCGCGCTCAAACTGTTAACCTCGCTTAAGGAAAAAAACGCCCACTCGATTTTTGGAGGCATCGCAGATGAATTGGCAAAGGATGGCATTACACTGATCGAAGCGACGCCCTGGCTACAAACGGCCATGCCGGCGGCCGGCTTTCGGCTGGGCCCCGAGCCTACTGCCGCCCAGCAAACTGATATCGAATACGGCCTTCACATTGCCAAGGAAGTGAGCAAACTGGAGATCGGCCAATCGGTGATCGTCAAGGAAGGGACGGTCTTGGCCGTGGAAGGTTTTGAAGGCACGGACCGTTGTCTGCAGCGCGGCGGAGAATTAGCCGGCAAACATAGAGGTGCGGTAGCGGTGAAAGTTGCCAAGGAAAACCATGATTTGCGCTTCGATATTCCTTGCCTCGGCGAACGGACTCTGGAAACCTGCGCCTCCGCTGGCATTCAGGTCATAGCCTTTGAAGCCGGCCGTACATTGTTGCTGGATCGCGAGGCTGTGGAGGCTCTCGCTCAACGCTATCAGATCACCGTAACCGCTGTTTGACGCATCATGCTGAATTCATTTGAACTGCTCGGATATATCTCCGCCGACTTAAGCAACCGCATCTTGTCTGACTCGGCCGAGGATAACCGCGAGGTGTATGACGCCACCCTCGCCGGCGTGGCCAAACTCCGCCGCATGCGACCACAGTTTCTGAAGAGCCAGCCTAAGCCGGCGCGCCACAAGCTAATGATCGAATCGCTCAAGCGACCGGCTTTCGAGGAAGTCGCCTCTCAACTGTTGCGCGGTTGGCTAATCAAGCATCAGCAAGGGATGCTTACCCAATTTCTCGACGCCCTGAAAATCGAACACGAAGACGGTGTGGTGGAAGATCTACCGGAGATCATTACAGACGAAGCCATGGAAGCCGCAATCAGCGGTCTCTTAGCCCAGCACGACAAGGAAATCGTGATCCTTTACCTGCACGCATTCCACAGTATGAACGACGCCGGCTGGAGCAATCTGGAGGCGGCACTGGACTCGGACGAGCGTCTTCAATTCATCTAAAGGCCCGTTTCGGCCTTTTTTTTGAAAAAAAGGGCTTTTATCCGCCCTCTTCATCGGTATTCTATCGCGCCTTCCGGTAGGGATAATTAGCAAATGGAACCTCAAGGCGATATCGCTCTCATTGGTCTGGCCGTTATGGGCCGGAATTTGATTCTAAACATGAACGACCACGGCTTCACCGTCGTGGCCTACAACCGTACCGCCTCCAAGGTAGATGAATTTATGGCCGACGAAGCAGCCGGCACAAAAATCATCGGAGCCCGTTCCATTCCCGAGATGGTTGCCAACCTCAAGCGTCCCCGCCGCGTGATGATGCTCGTGAAAGCCGGCAAACCAGTGGATGACTTCATTGATCAACTCCTCCCGCACCTTGAACCCGGCGATATCATCATCGATGGTGGCAACTCCCTTTACGAAGACAGCATACGCCGGACCAAATATGTGGAATCGCACGGCCTACATTTTATTGGCACTGGCGTATCCGGCGGTGAAGAAGGCGCGCGCACCGGCCCTTCCATCATGCCCGGCGGTTCCGAAGCAGCCTGGCCTTATGTGAAAGATATTTTCCAAGCCATCTCCGCCAAGGTGGAGGATGGCGCTCCCTGCTGTGACTGGGTCGGCGCCAATGGCGCTGGGCATTATGTCAAAATGGTGCACAACGGCATTGAGTACGGCGACATGCAGTTGATCTGTGAAGCCTACAACCTCATGAAAAATGGCCTCGGCATGAGCGCCGATGAAATGCACGCCGTGTTCAAGGAATGGAACGAAGGTGACCTTGACTCCTACCTTATTGAAATCACCCGCGACATCCTCGGCTACAAGGATGAAAACGGCGAACCGCTCGTAGAAAAAATTCTCGATACCGCCGGCCAAAAAGGCACCGGCAAATGGACCGTGATCAATTCCGCCGAACTTGGCATGCCCACCACCTTAATTGCCGAAGCCGTGTTTGCACGCTGCATTTCTGCGCTCAAAGACGATCGTATTAAGGCATCCACCAAGCTGCGCGGCCCCAAGCCCGCCATCACCCGCGACAAGGCGAAGTTCATCGAGGACATCCGCTGTGCTTTGTACGCCTCCAAGATCGTCAGCTACGCTCAGGGCTTTATGCTCATGCGCGCGGCCGCCAAGGAGTACGACTGGAAACTCAACTATGGCAACATCGCTCTCATGTGGCGCGGCGGCTGCATCATCCGCAGCGCTTTTCTTGGTAAAATCAAGGATGCCTATGACAAACATCCGCGCCTGCAAAATTTGTTACTCGATACCTTCTTCAAGCGCGCCATTCGCCACAGCCAAAAAGGCTGGCGCAATGTCATCGCCGTAGCCGCCAAACGCGGCATCCCCGTGCCCGCTTTCAGTACGGCGTTGACGTTCTTCGACAGCTATCGCACCGAGCAATTGCCCGCCAATTTACTTCAAGCACAACGGGATTATTTCGGCGCGCACACCTACGAACGTATTGATCAACCACGCGGGCAATTCTTCCACACGAACTGGACCGGCCGCGGCGGCGACGTGTCTTCCTCTACCTACAACGCCTAGCCATGAGTGATCCGGCACAAATGTTACGCGAATTCACAC
>WTHG01000393.1 GCA_011523245.1 Verrucomicrobiales bacterium
TGTGAGCCTCGCGGAAGAGGGGAGCGATACGTTTGACGACGTCCGGATGTTGGTCGGCGATGTTTTTGGTTTCTCCGATATCGGTCTTGAGGTTGTAGAGAGCGATTGGGGCATCGGGGTTGTCGCGCACTTTGAAGCGAAGCGCTTTCCAGTCACCCATGCGGATGGCCTGGGTGTTGCCATAGGAATGAAATTCCCAATAGAGATAGCGGTGTGCGCGTTGCTTGCCGGCGCCAGTCAGGGTGGGCACGTAGGATATTCCGTCGGTGTGCTTCGGGGTATCGATGCCGGCCAGTTCGCACAGAGTGGGCATAAGATCCCAGTGGGCGCATTGATGATCGCTCACGCTGCCGGCCTTGATCTTGCCGGGCCACTGGGCGATGAGCGGCACACGGATACCGCCTTCGTAGAGGTCTCGCTTGTGGCCGCGCAACGGGCCGTTGCTGTCGAAAAAGGCGGGCTTATGGCCGCCCTCATAGTGGGGGCCGTTGTCGCTGGTGAATAGCACGAGGGTGTTGTCGGCGATCTTCAACTCGTCGAGCAGATCAAGCAGCTCGCCGATGCCGCGGTCCATACGGGTCATCATGCCGGCAAAGGCGGCGACCGGATTTTTCACTTGGGTCCCATGGCTGTACTTGCCAATGAGGTCCTCGAATTGCGGAAACTTTTTCCGGAACGGCGCCACGTCTTCTTCGGGGCACTGCATGGCGGCGTGCGGGATGGTGATGGGCAGGTAGGCGAAAAACGGTTTTTTGGCGTTGTCGCGAATGAACTTGAGCGACTGTTCGTGGATGAGATCGTGCGAGTAGGTCTCGCCATCGAGCATCACCTTCTTATCGTTGTGCCACAGGTGTTTTGGATAAAAGGTGTGAGCCTGCCGCTGGCAGTTGTAGCCGTAGAATTCATCCCAACCTTGGTTCACAGGATCGCCGCTGGAACCGGGCGCGCCGAGGCCCCATTTGCCGAACATCCCGGTCGTGTAGCCGGCTTCTTTCAGCAGCTTGGGAATGGTGATGAGATCAGCCGGGATCGGCGCCTGCCCTTCGGGTTGCACCTCGCGATTGCCGCGCACGTAAGCGTGCCCGGTGTGCACACCATTAAGCAGGCTGCACCGCGTGGGAGCGCACACGGTGCTGCCGGCATAATGCTGCGTGAACTTCATTCCGGCAGCCGCCATGCGATCGATGTTGGGTGTCTTGAAAAGCTTTTGCCCATAACAACTGAAGTCACCATAGCCGGCGTCATCAACCATGATGAAAATAAAGTTGGGCTTCTGTTTCGCCTCAAGCGTCAGCCCGAGGCACATCATCGCAAAGGTGAGGATGAGTTTTTTCATTGGGATAAATTAAACGGACGCGAGCTTTCGTGTGATGCGCACCGGAGGCAAGTTCAATCCTTCTGCTTGTCCTCTTCCTGCTTCTTTTTCTCGGCCTCGCGCTTGGCTTTTTCGTCGGCCTTTTGCTTGTCACGCAGTGGGTTGCCGGGGCGGGTGGGCTTGTTGAGGCGAAATTGATGCTCGCGGATGCGGCGGGGGTAATAATTGTTTTCGATGTCCACATCGGCGGTTTCGCGATGGGGATCCAACTCGAGTTTGGTGATCTTCTTTTCGGTGATCAACAGCTTGGACACCGCCTCGGGGTTACGCCGCCAGATTTGTGCAGGGAGCCGATACTCCTTGGTGCTGTCATCCTCAAAGGTCGCCTCGAGCACCACGGGCATCACAAGGCCGCCGTGGTTCTTGAGGTCAACCTTGTAAAAATTCCGCTTCTCCTTAAGCAAAACCTTCTCTTCGTCGCTGAGGCCCTTCAGCATTTTCCCGTAGGCTTCGCGGTCCTTTTCGGTGATGTCCAGCTCATCGTATTCGTTGTAAAAATCCTTTAGTTCCGGAAAGGCATCCACACGCTTTGGCAGGGGTTTGTTGCGTTTCTGAAATAGGCGCTCGGGCTCCTCGTCGCGTTTGTTCTTCTTGGCTGTCTTTTCCTTGTATGGATCACGCGTGTCGACAGCGTATCGGTGGATGGTTTCAATGGAAATATCTGTATGATCAGTGCTGTAAAACCAGCCGCGCCAAAACCAATCGAGATCCTGCCCGCTGGCATCTTCCATGGTCCGAAAAAAATCCGCCGGCGTCGGCCGCTTAAAGGCCCAGCGGCGGGCGTATTGTTTGAAGGCATAATCAAACTGCTCTCGGCCGAGCACGCTCTCACGAAGAATATTGAGCGCGAGCGTGGGTTTGGTGTAGGCATTGTAGCCGGTGCTTTGCAGGGAATCAGCGCCGGTCATGATCGGCATTTTGTTTTCCTGTTTGAGATAATTCATCAGCCCACCAATGCGCTGAGGCATCATGCGCGAGGGATAATCCTCCTCCCATTCCTGTTCGGTGAGGAATTGCATGAACGAATCGAGACCCTCATCCATCCACATCCACTGACGCTCATCGGAATTGACGATCATAGGAAACCAGTTGTGACCCACCTCGTGGATGATCACGCTGATCAGGCCGTACTTGGTGTTCTTCGAATAGGTGCCGTCCTTTTCTGGACGCGGACGTTGCCAGCAAAGCATCGGATACTCCATGCCGCCGATGGGGGCGTTCACGGAAATGGCGACGGGGTACGGATAATCGAACGTGTACCGTGAGAAAACCTCCACCGTATGCGCCACCGCGTGCGTGCTGTACCGGCTCCAGAGCGGCTCGCCTTCCTTCGGCCAGTAGCTCATGCACATGATCGTTTTGCCGTTGAGCTTCATGCCCATGGCGTCCCACAAAAACTTGCGCGAGCTGCACCACGCGAAATCGCGTACGTTGTCCGCCTTGTAAATCCACGTCTTCTTGCCCTTCGCCTTTTCCTTTTCGTTCGCCTTGGCTTCATCGAGCGTCACGATAAACACCGGCTTCTTCGCATCGCGCGCCTTTGCCAAACGGTTACGTTGCGTCTTGGTAAGCACCGCCTCGGGATTCTGCAGTTCGCCCGTGGACGCCACAATGTGATCGGCCGGGGCGGTGATGCGCAC
>WTHG01000520.1 GCA_011523245.1 Verrucomicrobiales bacterium
CCACCTAGACTGGCGCCACCGCCCTGTCCACCGCCTAAGCCGCCGCCGCCGAAGCCGCCGCCGCCGAAGCCGCCGCCGCCCATGCCACCCATGCCGCCGCCCATTCCTCCCATGCCGCCGCCCATGCCGCCCATGCCGCCGCCCATGCCGCCGCCCATGCCGCCGCCACCAAAACTTCCGCCGCCCGTTGAACTAACAACAGAAATTTGTGGGACCTCAATAGGCGTTCCACCAGAACCTGTACCACTACTTGCAATGGATTTCAGGTCTGTAACAGTGATTTGGGTCTGGCGACCACTCAGAGTCACGGCCCGTGGTGCTGATAGCAAATCAACACCATCACGCTGCTCGATAGCTCTTATGATCATCCGAAATTGAGGGTCAGTCAAAATACCAGTCACGGTTCCCAACGTGGGAATGCTTGGGTTCTTGCCAACCTGTTGACGCAATCCAGAGGTTAAAAGACCGTCTGTTTCCGCTGGGAGACTTACGGTCGGAGCATAACCGTAGGTCGCATTGCCTTGACCACCGGCACCAGCACCACCACCAAAACCACCAGCACCACCAACGGCAGAACCAGCGCCCCCTGCTCCAGATGGATCAATAGCACCCCCCTCCGGACCAACTCCAGGGAACACTCCTCCCTTGCCATCATTGAATGAAGGAGCCGAACCAGCCGAAACACCAACCTTGCCGCCACCCAGTACCCAGTTGCCCAAAATCCAATCGAACCCAATGGCTTTCGAATCATTTTGGGAAAACTCAGTGAATTTAGCCTCAATCTGAACCTGAGGAGTTTTAGCGTTAAGAATCTTTATTGCGTCCTCTACTAAGTCCAATTCTGGGCGAGTAGCTCGAACAAAAAGCAAACCCAAACGATCGTTAAAAAATAAAGCCTTGTTGTTTGGCGCACCACCCAATCCACCACCAAGAGGGTCAGCACCGCCTCCCAATCCACCCTGCCCTCCAAGTCCACCGCCGCCACCGCCACCTAGGACGCTGGTACCCAGTTCGACCAAACCACAAGCTACGAAGAATTCACGAACTAGCACTTGTATCTCAGCAGCAGAGGTTGTGCGCGTCACTCCAGCAAGACCACCTTCAGCAAATGCCGATGAAGCACTGCCCCCAATACCGGAACCTCCTCCGAGGCCACCGCCCATACCTCCGCCCATGCCGCCTCCGCCCATGCCACCCATGCCGCCGCCGCCCATGCCACCCATGCCGCCGCCGCCCATGCCGGCGTCCGCGCTAACATAGGTCACCCCAACAGACTGGAGACCCTGAATAAATGTGTCAGGATCGACGCGGTAGGTACGATTTTCCAAGCGAGGTCCCTCTACCGGTTGGTGAGAGAACATAATTCCATAATCTTTGATAGAATAGCCAATTGGAATGTTGGAAAGCTCTTTCAAAATTTCCAACACTTGAAAGAGTGACACATGGCGCAACGGCGGATCGATCGTGATCTGCACTTCAAGGCCGATATCTACAGACTCTTCTTCCTGCGGCTGAAAACCACCGCCCGCGAACGGGTCGTTCGGATCCTCACCAAAACCTGACGGATCCCCGAAACTCGGCCGAGCCAACACGCCTGTGTTGGAGTCGATGATGAAGTTCACCGCCTCGTCCAATTCCACGACCGCTCCGTGCAGTTCATTCACCATCTCGCGCAGCGAGATTCCTTCCGCGGATCCGGTAATCGGGAACCGGTCAAATTTTAGGTTATGCAACAAGCGATGAATGCGCATCCGACCCGTACCGGTGTAAATCTCATCCGGATAGGTGTTAGTCGGCGAGATGTTGGCCAGCGGATTCGGCACCTGCAAATCCAAGTGAGCCGTCGGAGCCACCCAGTCCTTGGTGACATCCTTGATAGCATCACGCGAGGTCACGTCGCGCGCGGTGACCTGCAGCTTGTTTTTCGCCTCCTGCACTAGTACGAGGTAGTAGCTGGCGCCGCGGTTGGCCGGGTCTATCTTCAACGCCTGGCGCAGCTTGGACTCCGCCTGGTCGTAGCGGGCCATTTCGTAAAACAGTTTTCCGTCCTGCACGAGGGTGGCAGCCTGCAGTTTCTCATCGGCCACGCCCTTGACTGCTTCTATTGTCTCCTCGGTGGGCATCCGGCCGCGCAGCTTGGCCAAGCCGGCATCAATCTCGGCGAGCTTTTCGCGCGCGGTGATGTTGTTCGGTGAGATCACCAAAATGCGGCTAACTTCCTTGCGCGCCTCGGACAATTGGCCGCTGGTGGCGTACTGCTCGGCTAGCGCCATGCGCACGCGAGTCAAACCCTCCAGCGTGGCGGCGCGCTCAACGTCGATCCCTTTGGCGCCGAGTCCCACTGACTCAACCTTCTTCTGGGCTTCCTCGTAGAGTTTGGATGCAGCGAGAAGGTTGCCGGTCGACTCGACCGTCTTGGCCTGCTCTAGCAGCTTGCCCAATTGTTGAATCTCACCCTGCCGCCGTATCGCCTCACGTGCCGCCGCGTCTGCGGCGGAGGACTGAGCCTGCGCCGCGGGCGCGAGAACAGCAGCCATCAGGGATGCGAGAACGGCTATCTTCATTGCTTTGATCATGATTGATTGAGTCGGTCTATTAAATTGGTTGGTAAAAAAGTCGTCGTTGTCTGGCTGGGCCGGGTATCATGAGCGAGCGCGGGACTTTAGCACCCGATGTGCCACCCTTGGCCAAGCGCTTGGCCCGACCGCAACCAAGCGGTCTGCGCTTGGCCAAGCGGAACGGTGGCGTGACCACGGCCCCACTTGCGTGACACTCACACACATGTCGCTTCTTTCGTCGTCGTTTCCAGCATCAATTCCATCACTCCACCGGCTTCCGGCGGAGTTGTGTCCGGAAACAGCAAAACCCCCTCGGGATACGAGGGGTTGTTTACGGTTGCACGAAACCGGATTTTTTAACATCGATTGTTGGTTATTGCAAACGGATGGTGGTCCGCTTGGACGTTGAGGCGGTGGAAAGTACAACCTCGCTCTCGCTGATTGCAACGATATTATGCATGTCTTCCGCAAAAAAAAGTTTTTCGCCCGATCGACGGTTACGAAACTGCTTGTTGTTGGGCGGATACGTAATATCTGCCGTGTAGCCGTCCACCCGCGAAAAGATCTCGCCCTTGACCACGGTGATGTCGTCGCTGCCGTCGCTCATGCGCAGCGTCAAAGACGTCGGGTCACTCAGAGAGCCGTTCACCTTGACGAGTGTAAAAATCTTGCGGATGTCCTCCAAGTTCTCGCCATCCACTGTTGTGGTCATCCGAATTCGGTCTTTTTTCCTCTCCTCCGCTTCACGGGTAACGGTAAACCGGTATCGAAGAACGTTGCCCGTCTGCGATACCCCCCGGAACTCCACCTTGGTGTAGAGCGGATAGGTCTTGGCCAAGCGCACCGCGCCAGCGCCAATCTCGGTCCCCTTCTCCACCTTAAACACAGTGCCCTGCGGCGTCCGGCGCCACTGCACAGGGTTAAAAAGGTTGTGCGGATTGCTAAGAGTTAGAGGCTGGGCGTTATTAAGTTTGACCATCGATGCCGAGTAGCGTGACAAGTCGATTTCACCCAATTTAGATTTTCGCCCCCCACGATCACGGGCATCTTTTTGTTCCTGAATCGCCGTCTGCTGGGCGTCAGCATCATTGAACAGCGTAAAGGCCACATAACCCATTACCAACATGGCGATAGCCAATACTCCTTTCTCATAATGTTGCTTTAGTTGCTCCATCGTTGATCTTTATTTTTGAACAATTTTATTGTCTCAGAACGACTATCGTTATTCTTCAAGTTCAGCTAAAGCTGCATCAACTTCTTCCTGAGTGGGCTTATCATCCGGGTCATTATCAGAATGGCCAGTGATTTTCTCATCGTAAGCATCAAAACCGTCGCCGTCTTCATCAACACCAATTAAATCATCATCGCTACCTTCTTCATCCTCAGTATTAGCCACTTCAATCGCATTCTCTAATGCCGCAAATGCGTCCGCACTGTCCTTGGACGGATCAACACGTTTTATGGAATTTACCCGCAAGGTCACCTTCAATGGACTTTCGTCCAGCAGCAATGATGGAGGACGCTTACGTTTCCTCTCCTCGCCAGCACCAAAACCTAAACCCTGCATCCCGTATGGCATAGTTCCATAGCCGGGCATACCGCCCCTTCCCATACCCATCGGCCCATAACCCTCGCGCATACTGCGGCCACCACCACCACCAAGAGACATTTCCTCTTCCTCTTCCTCTTCAAAATCATCAACAACACCAGTAGCCTCAATCACCGCAATATTTTTCACCACGAAAAACACAGGAGACTTGTAAAGTTCCTCCAAAGCCATTGATAGCTCTGAGCTGAATCCTCGGAAAGTCACCTCATAGGGCATCACACGGGAGCCAGGAGCCTCACCGACAAACTTCTTTACGTCATCAAGTTTGAATTTTGCATCCGGGAGATACTCTAATAAATCCTCCTCAGACATTTGCCCCCCCTCCCCACCTCGCATTATTTTAAGGCGTCTAATATTGTAAATTTCATGGATATTCGCCTTGAACAACGCCTGGCAAAGCGCCTCAATTTCTGCCAACTGATATGCCATAATTTCTCGTTCGTGGGACTTGAATTCAGGCTCATTCCAAGCCTTTGAAAAACTGAAAACGAATTCCTTGTCCTCTTCCTCAAATTTAGGTAGGCGAATCCGCTGATTTTTGCATTGCCGCTGCAGCCCGTAAACCTTGGTATGCATGAACTCAAGAAAAGTATTGTCATCCAAACCCACGCGAGCCACAGAATCGTCTCCACCAGCCCCCATACTTCCACCACCCATCATACCCATACCCGGAGGCATCATCTGTCCGGGTTGCTGTTGGTTAGGATATTGGTCAAGATCTCCCGTTTGCACCATTGATGGGCCATTTGCTTGCTCCATCCCATTCGGCATCCCTGCATCAAAACCACCCCCACCGCCGCCTTCGATCACTACAACGACCTGACCTTTAGTATAACCTGACCCACCATTTTCTACCTGTATAGTCTCCACACGATATTGATCGGGTGTATCTCCTCCCAAAGAACGAAGCTGCGGCTTGAGTACAGCTCCTTTTCCCTTACCGAGTCGATCATATGCCGTAGCCTTGAGGGAGTCTAAGTCCGCAGCAGTGTAACTGCTTCCGCCCGTCATCAGAGTTACAGAGAGAATAGCACCCGAAATTGGATCAACCGCGACCCCATCAGGAATATCCAAAGGCGCAAATTTCGAATAGACCTTGGACAAGTGATTGGTAATAGCTAAGTGAGCATTCTCAACTAATGCTTGGTTACCATGACTCCGATCAGTAGAAATAGAAGGCGTATTAGTTAACCCGAAATTCTCTGGAACAGAAACCTCCTTGACGCCATTGTAATTCCGAGTTTCTCGCTCCAGCTTCTCATTATTTTCTTCTCGGGCAACCTTGGTTGCACCGTACTCCATATAACCGTAAGCAACTAGGCCAAGTGCCACAAAACCTGCAATAATTAGGTCAAGGTTTCGCTTCAGCGCGGCAGGATTAATACTTATTTTAGAGGCCATAATTAAAGTTCAATGGGTTCACGTAATACAAGGTCGAGACCAAAAAGGAGTGTCTTAATTCTCGCCTTGTCCTCAGCGGTTTTATCCGCTTGCACCTCCTCGATCATCTGTTTTTCGTCTTCATTAAGATCCCCCCACTTAGTCTCGTTGTAGTCGAACATGTTGCTATTCTTTAAATTGTCCACAAGGTTTTTCTTCAAAGCGATGTTCGCCGTCGGATTTACATCGCGAAGATCTATTGCCTTGCAAACAACTCTCAAAGGTTTCTCCACCGATCCAACAACATTCAATAAGTTAGTGTCGCCGCCCATCATCATTCCGCCCATCATTCCAGGCATCATGCCATAAGGATTCATCATACCCGGGCTCATTCCAGCAGGATTACCAGGCTCTCCGGCTACTACAGGGGCACTGCCCATTGGAGGCATTCCATAACCCGGCATCATTCCAGGCATCATCATTCCCATTCCCATTCCCATTCCCATTCCCATTCCCATTCCCATTCCCATTCCCATGTCTTCAAAATCCATATCATCGGCATCCCGTTTATTGAAAGCAGCCACCCAAACCCCGACCTGCTTGCCGTACTGATTTCTCATACTGCTCTCCGTTTTAATCATTGCTTTACGGATAGCCGTAAGTACCTCTGCCCAAAGAAACCGGTCTTCTATCCAATTGTTGAATTGATTAGCTTCTTTAATCGATTTCTCCACTTCCCCAAGTGTGTTTTGAAGTTTAGAATGAGGCAGCTTGTATTGTGGGCTCAAGTTGGACAGTTGCTGTATTTCTGATTCCTGAGCAGCCATGACGGTTTTGTTGAAATAGACACCAGCCCATATCGCAGCAACAAAACAGGCTGCCGCAGCATAAAAATAAGGCTTTTTACGATGCAACTCCTGTTGCGTACGGGCACTGCTTGGCATCAGGTTCATCTCCAGCGGACAGTTCGCTACCTCACGAACAGACAACCCTGCCAACTGGCCAAACGTATGGCCCACCTTCTCCAGCGCCCCCACATCTACTTCCTCGCCGATCTCCATTCCCTGGAATGCGTTAAAATACTCGATTGGGACCTGCAATTTTTCTGCTAGGAACTCCGGTAGGTAAGGCATGATCGTCGCGCCGCCGTGCAGGAACAACCGCACCGGTTCGCTGCCGCCCTGTTGTTTCTGCCAAAATTGAATCGTCTGGTTCACCTGCACGTGCATACGGGTCATCACCTGACGAGCAATTTTGGAAAGTGCCGCCTCGTGTGGGTCATCCGGTTCGGCATACGCGCCGCCCAAACCAACAAGACCCTTCTGCAACTTGATTTCCTCCGCCTGCGAAAAACGCATCTTAGTTTCCGTGGCAAACTCCTGCGTGATGGAGTTGGCGCCGATGTTTATCGTGCGGAAGAAAAATTTCTCACCCTCAAAGAAGAGGACATGTGTGGTCTTGGCTCCGATGTCCAGCACCATGGAGCAGCCTTCGAGTTCGCTGTAGTTGTAGCGGAATGCGTTGACGAGTGCCGCCTGGGCCGTGTCGATCAACTCCACATTCACACCACGGGCCTTGACCAGATCGATGATGCTGTTGGCCACCTCGCTCTTTAGCGCGGAGAGCAAAACCTCGATCTCACCCGACTTGGCGATGCCCATCGTGTAATGATCCCATGCAGCCTCCTCCAGCGGAAAGGGAATGTTTTGCGCAGCCTCAAACTGAATCAACTGCGCCACCTTGGTGTTGTCCACCTTCGGGATGCGCACCGGCTTGGAAAGAACCTGAAAACCGGGAGCCGCCAGCAGCGCGGTCTTGGCCTGAAAACCGGCCTCGTCGAACAACTCAGTGATCGCCTTCTCCAGCGCCTTCGGGCGAGCTCGCTCACTCGCTCCCTCAAGACCAAGTGGCTTGACCCCGAAACGCACCAGTCTAACCCCAGACGAGGTTGGCTCGAACTCGGCCGCACGCAAAGTGCCGGCCCCCATATCCATTGCCAGAAACGTTTTAGAACTCATTTTAACTCACTTGTTTGGACAAAAAATCGCCGCGCCGCGTTCAATTCACAGGCGGACGAGATTACCCTTTTCAAACAGAAACGGCCGCGCTTGCTAAAGGAATTCGCCCACGGGGTCAAACACTAAAAGTAGCCAGCCCCGTGAGCCTACCAAAAACCCCGTCCAAAACAAGTGGCAACCCCTCAAAAAAACCCCTTGGCCAAGCGGAAAACACACCATCCGCGCGATACGGGCCGCGCGTGCTCCCCATCCCTTCTTCCCATCGGGGCAGAAGGTGGCCGAAGGCCAGATGAGGGGCGGGGCGAACATATCACATCACAAAAACAGGCATCTTTTCGGGTTCGCCCTTTCCACCCTGACCCTGCCCTCTCCCTCGTAGGCAGAGGTTGTTCAAATCATCCTCTCCAAATCCTTCGTGCTCTTCGTGGTTAATCATATCCCTTGGCCAAGCGCAGCCGCCCCCAATTCTCCCGTAACGAATTCTCTCCTTTGATTTCCTTACCCCGTTTTGCATAATTCCCTACCTCAAACGCCAAGTATGAGCGCCGAGATCTTCATCAGCTATGCCCGGGCCGATCGCGACCGCGTCCTGCCGATCGCGGAACGCCTCCGCGAGGCCGGTGTCACCTACTGGCTGGACGAGGGCAACATTCAGGGCGCCACCCTTTGGGGCAAGGAGATCGTCGAGGCCATCCGCAACGCCAAGGTATTGGTGCTTTTTGCCACCGAGGCCTCGTTCAACTCCAAAAACGTCGCCAAAGAGGTCGCCATCGCCTCTGAATGGGAAAAACCGATTCTCCCCGTGTATCTGGAGCGAGTACAGGTGCCGGACACGCTCCACTACCAGCTCGCCGGCATCCAACACGTGGAGATTTTCGCCGAGCAGGAGGAAGAGGCGTTCAACGGCATGCTCGGGGCCCTCCAAAACATTGGCGTGGCTATAAATGAAAATATCGAGATCAAGCCCCCTTCAGTGGCCGCGCATCACGCCCCGTTCATCCTCAAAAAACAGACCAAAAGCAAAAAAACGCTGATCGTCGGCTTGGCTACTTTGGCGATAATAGGACTAACATTATCGTTAAAGTTTCCTGGAACGACTGAAAAAAAGGATGATTCAACCAAAATAAGCCCCGTTAATGGATCGGCCAAGCGGATCGCCCTCGTGCCGTTCCGCAATATCGGCCCACAGCAGGAGGACAGTTTTCTCGCCGAAGGCATGCACGAGGAGATCGACGCCATGCTCTCCATGGCCCCCAACCTGATGGTCAAAGACGGCTCACGATTCAAGGCACAGGCCAACGATGCAGGAGCGATAGGCAAGGCGCTTCAGGTCGAAGCCATCGTCACCGGCAGTGTCCGGCAGGCCGCCGGTCAGTTGCGCGTGATCGTCAAGCTGGTCGACACCCGCACCGAGGCCAATCTCTGGACCAAGACGTTTGACAAAAAGGAAGGCGACGTTTTCGCCATCCAGCGCGAAATCGCCCAGAGCGTCGCCGAGGGACTCTGCATCGAATTGGACGCCGGGTACGAGACGCGCTTAGCCAAGCGCCAACCGGACAATCTCGAGGCGTACAACCTCTACCTCAAGGGCCGCGCACTCTGGAACACTCGCACCAAGGAAAACATGACCGCCGCCATCGCGGACTTTGAACTCGCACTGGCCAAGGATCCCGGGTTTGCACTCGCACACGTCGGCATCGCGGACTGCCACAGCATGCTTGCCCACTACGGCCACTCCCCGAGCATCATCGCCTATCCCAAGGCCAAGAAGGAATTGCAGGCCGCGCTCAAACTAAACAGCGGCATCTCTGAGGCCCACTCCAGCCTCGGCTGGGTATACTACGATTACGACTTGGACTGGGAGAATGGTAAACGCGCCTTTGAAGAAGCTCTCCGTATCAATCCCAGTAACCCGGAGGCCAACCGTTGGTACTCCCAGTTGCTCATTGCCAACTACGATCCGAAGGCACTGGAACAGATCGACACCGCCCTCACGCTTAACCCCACTTCACCCATCAACAAGAACGTACAAGTTAGGATTCTCAACGCCTTCGGTAAACTCGACGATGCATTAAAAGCAGCCGAGAAAGTCAACGAGTCGGATCCAGCTTACTTCCTCAGCCCGTATGCAAAAATCGAGGTCCTCACACTGCAGAACAAATACGACGAGGCCCTCCAGGTCGCCGATGCCGCCGCCATTAGATTTGGCAACCACCCCACCTACATCACCGCCAAAGGCATGCTCCTCGGACTAGCTGGAAAACACGACGAAGCCCGCGCCATCATCCAGAACCTCGAGCAGATCAGCAGCGAACGCCCTTCTCCAAGCATTATTTCAGCATGATTTACTTACTAAGCCATCGGCGAAAACGACAAAGCCCTAAAACTCCTCGAGGAAAGTATCGTCGAGAAATAATTCAGCATCTTCCTCTTCAGTCCACGACTCTAATTCACCGAGTTCAGGGACAACGAGCGCTTCAAAACAATCTACAGCAACCTCAACGTCCCCATCCAACGCCAGCCTTAAGCGCTTTGCCAATCGGAGTGCTGACCACGGCATAAACGAAACCGATCATCAAATTCCTTCTCCCTATGATGGAGAGGGTGGCTGAAGACCGGATGAGCGTGAAGCACACTTTTCACGAAAAACGGACGCCATTTGCGAACCAGCCGTTTCCACTCTCAACCCGCCCTCTACATTATAGGGAGAGTATATTATGGAGATTCACCCCATAAAATCTTCGTGCGCTTAGTGGTTGAATCCCAATCAATTTGGCGCGTCGACTATCGTCTGGTGAAAAGCGATCCTGGGGGGTGGCTGCATGGCCAGCAACTCGGTTTCCGGTTCGACAGTCTCGGTGGCGGCGGCCCAGTGCCTGGCCAGGCGGATAATGCCTTCGACGTCCAGCGCGTAGTGTGGCGACGGATACTTGCACAGGTAGGTGGTGCTGCGCAGGAACAGTACCCGCGCCGGGCGGAGGCGTTTCTTTTGCAGGTGCACGAACGACCCTGCGAACTGGATTAGTCCCTTAAAAAAATTGCCGTCGGGGCCGGTGCGATCCTTAAGCCACAACGCCTCGAGCACGTCGTGTGCCTCATAGAATTGCTCATCGTTGAAGCAGCGCAAGTAGCCGACGAGATGCGGGTCGTGTTCGCCGGCCTCGATGCCCTCCATCAACGCCGCGACCTTTTGATCCTTTTTGCTCACCAGCGGAGCTTGGCCGGGAAAAACTCTGCAATCAAATCCTCGTAGTAGGGCTTTAGCGCCTCGACGTCAGGCGGCTCGTGGCTCTTGGTGTAGAGGTCGTACCGGTTGAACTCGAGTACCCACTTGAGCATCTCGCAATCCTGCGCGTTGGTCAATTGCCGGTACTCACCCTCGCGGTGCCACGGATAAAACGAGTGGTAACGCAGCATGTATTGCGCCTCGACCGGGAGGTGATCCTTGGTGACGTGGTAAATGTATTCGTCGTGTCCCCACGAGAGCATGACCTTGTCAAGGCCGCAGCCCTCCTCGTAAATGCCAAGCGGCGTCTGCAGCTCGCCGTCCTGCTTGTCCGGGTTGTTATCAAAAAACTCGGGGAAGACGATCTTGTCCGAGTAGGCACAGCCCACTGGAAACGTGTCGCCGACCACCGCCCATTGCGGCTCGCCAAACAGACACAGCACCTTGCCAAGGTCGTGCACGAACCCGGCGAGGACAAACCAGCGCGGATGCCCGTCGCCGCGAATCTGCTCGGAGGTCTGCAATAGGTGCGCCAGTTGCGACAGGTCGGTGTCCGGGTCGCTGTCGTCGATCAGTGTGTTGAGAAATTCTGCCGCCTCCCAAACGCCCATCTCCCGCTGGCTCAGGCTTAAGTACTCGTTCCTTTTTTGACGGACGAAGTTGAGCGTCTGCCCGCGGTGGTTTAGCCGGTAAAACTCCCGCACCGACGAACGCGCGTCCGCCTCGTAATCGCGAAACTGTTCTTCGGTCTTTTCCGGGTTTGTGCCGACGAGCGACTGCTTGTCGGCCGGCTCGGGGTACCGCTCCTTCACGAAATCTTCCCATTCCTCCAGATCGCCCAAGGGGTTTTGGGGATCACTTTGTTTGCCCGATATCGTCA
>WTHG01000481.1 GCA_011523245.1 Verrucomicrobiales bacterium
AGAAAAAACGAGACACGAACGAAGGTTTGCACCCCGGCACCCTACCCGTTCTCCTCCCCGCTGGCAACGACTACAGTGCCTATGGTTTTAAGTCGTACGATCTGGCTTTCGTGCTTTCCTAGGAATTTTGTAGGCACTGGTGGCTATGTAATCGCATGCCCCTAAGAGGCGAATCCACATACGCCGGTGGCCGCGCACAGGATAAGGTGCTAGTCCAGTTTCTCTTTTTCGTAATCGCTAGGTTTCACCCAGCCAGTGCGGATTTTTTCGCCGCGCTGATATTTCTCGTAGAATTGATCCCACATATCCGATGCAAAACCGTATTTCTCAAATACATCGCCTTGGCCAAACATCCGCGGGTCGCCCTGTTTTTTGAGTTCGCTGAACAGCTGCTTTTTGAGCGCGACCTTCAGCCCCGCTTGCGCCTCTTTATCGGCGAGGTTTTTGACGCAGTCCCGATCGGTCTTCACGTTGAACAGTTCCTCGCGCGGGCGTTTGCCGAAGTTGTACTGCCAATACTTGTAATCCCCGCCGCGGCGCTGGTTGAGCAGCAGCGTCTTGATCGGGCTGGCGTCGCAATTGAGGTAGCCCGTCTCCGGATTGCCTGCCGGCCAGCGACTGGGCTCGAAGTTGTGCAGATAAAGATGATCGCCCTTGCGAATGCCGCGGATCGGGTAGCCCCAGTTGTTCGGCCGACCGACATCGTGGCGTTCCTTGCCCAGCACCACATGATCGCGTGAGGTAATCACCTGGCCGGACTTATTGGAGGCGAAAATATCAAACAAACTCCGGCCACTCATCGGCTGCATGAGCGGCGCGATCTTTTTCACGCCGGCCGCCTGCAAAAAGGTTGGCGCCAAATCGGTGAAATTCACAAAATCAACCACCGTGCGATTACGGCCCTGGATGCCTTTTGGCCAGCGGATGGCCAGTGGGATGTGGTTCGAGTAATCATACGCCTGCCCTTTGCAGCGTGGAAACGGCATACCGTGATCGCTGGTGGCGACGATCAGAGTGTTGTCCAATTGCCCGGCCTTTTCGAGCGTGGCCAGAATGCGGCCGAGGTGCATATCGTAATGTTCAACTTCCACGGCGTAATCCAGCATGTCCCCGCGTGTCTCGTCATTATCCGGCCAAAAGGTAGGGACATGGTCGATGTCGCTAAATTTTTTACCCATTCGTAGGCCTACACCCTTTTCATATCCCCGGTGAGGTTCACTGGTTCCAAACCAAAAACACCAAGGCTTTCCCTCTGGAGTGTCGGCAAGAAAATCAGCGAAATTACCTGAGTAATCATTATTGGAAATGGCCCGTGCGGGTGGTTTTAGTTTTTTGGCAGACCACACCTTGCCTGTGATATCTCGCCTCTTACCAGTGGCATCATTGGCAGTACCTGGGCCCCATCCCTTACCGGTATAACCTGTGATGTAACCATTTGCGGCCAACACCTCTACATAGCTTCCAAACTTAGACGGAAATATGTTCTGATGATTAGCGGCCTCCTCCAGCTGCCACGAGTAGCGACCGGTTAAAATAATTGCGCGAGAGGGGGCGCACTTTGCATTAGGAGTGAAGGCGCGAGTAAAGAGAATGCCTTCACGAGCAACACGATCGAACGCCGGCGTTTTCACCCACTTGCATCCATACGCACCCGCGTGCCCAAAGCCCCAGTCATCGGCAATGGCAAAAAGAATGTTGGGTCGTGGCGTCGCTTTAGCAAACTGAACCAATAAAAAAACAACCGCCAGCAAACGAAACGTGAAACACATGCGACGTTAATAACGCGCGCGGGTGTATTTGCCAATGCTGCGTTGGGCTGCCTAAAGCTCGGGCTCTTTCCATTGCGGGATGCCGCCAGCTTTCATTTGCTGTTCGTACCAAACATGGTACGGGCGAGTCGACGACATTGGCACGCTTTCATTGACCATCAACGGCCGGGCTTCCGTCCAAAATTTACTGTAAGCGGCTCGCATTTTTGCAGCTACTTCAGGGTTTTTTTCGATAATGTTGGTTGTTTGCCGCGGATCCTTGATCATGTCGAAGAGGGCGTCCTTTGGTGAAATACCCTCCTTGCGTTGCCGTTCGGAAACGCTGATGGCGGTACCTCCGCCCACGAATCGGTAACGGTCACTGCGCACAGCAAAATTCATCCACTTGAAATCCTCCGGGTTCGCACCCGTTTTCCACCGACCTTTATGAGTGAAGAGGTATCGATCTTGCAGCGATTTCTTTTCATCCGACAGTAATGGCAAAAAGCTGCGGCCCTCAACCTGACCCTTCGGCAAGGTCTTAATGCCAGCGATGTCCGCGAAGGTGGGCAACACGTCTATGTGGGCGCTGACTGCGGCGATGTCACGACCGCTTTTCCAATGACCGTCCCAGCGTACAAGGAACGGTACACGCACGCCGCCTTCATCGGCACTTCCCTTCAGGCCTTTCATGCCGGCGTTGTAAAACGGATAGCCCTTGGCCACCTCCTGACCCACGCGGCCGGAGCCGCCGCCGGTCATTCCGTTGTCGCTCATGAAAATCAGTATTGTGTCCTTAAATAAATCCCATTCCTCCAGCTTGCCCATCAGACGCCCCATGTTTTCGTCGATGTTCTCGATCATGCCGTAAAAGCCAGCTTGCCGGGCGGCAAAGCCGCGATCAGTAAAATATTTTGTGTTTTTCGGCGGCGCAATGAACGGTCCGTGCGGCGCGTTAGTGGTGATATAAGCAAAGAACGGCTCGTCCCCATCCTTCTTGGCCTTGATCCAGCCCATCGCGGCGGTGAAAAAGATGTCGGTACAAAACCCCTTCGTCTTCACAAACGACCCGTTGTACCGCACGACCGGGTCAAAATACTTATTTCCCGGAGCATCGGCACAACTACATTTAAAAGCCTGCCCGATGCCACCCGCCCCGTGGATGAACGCCTCATCAAACCCGCGCTTGTGCGGCTGGTACGGATCCTCATCGCCGAGGTGCCACTTACCAAAAATACCGCTCGTGTAGCCGGCCTTCTTG
>WTHG01000307.1 GCA_011523245.1 Verrucomicrobiales bacterium
ACCCACCTCATCACTCACAGCCACCGGGGGCAGGCCGAGCTCATCCAGCTGCTCCAGCACGTTGAAATCCAGTCGCAGATCCGTGCCCAACGGCAACGAGAGTTTTTGCTTAAAGTCATCTAACGCATTCTGGAAAGCGTTGGTGGCACTGATGTAGCTGATTTTGGCAGTGTACACACTCTGCTGCGCCTGCTTGGCATTGAACTCCGCCTGCAACCCACCGTTCACACGGGCATTCACTTCCGTCTGAAAAAACAAGCGGTTGGTATAGTTGTTGTAGGAAAGGCGCATGCTGTCGCCCTGCTGCAGGAGATCGAGATAATCATTCACTACCTCCAACGCAAAGGTCTTCTGGTAATGACTGAAATCACGCACCTCATATACCACATCGCGTTCGGCTTGTGTGAGCACTTCGGTGGCGATATCCGCACCGGCTCCGCGAAGCAACGGCTGGGTCAGGTTTAAGGTGAGAGAAGGCACCTTCGGTTTGCCGTCAAAATACAAAACCAAATCGTTCGCTAGCGAAGCGGTCAACGTGCCGCCGGTTTTCATTAGCTGACTCAAGGTCACGCTTGCGTCTGACGAGCCATCCAAGCCCTTGTCCGTGCCACGGGTCACGCCAAGATCCGTTTCCGCCTTCGTAAACTTCAGCGCAAATCGATGCCGCGTTCCGGTAAGCGATAAGGCGGACAAATAAAGTTTCTCACGATTGAATTGATACGTGCGGTTGCCTTGCACCGCCAACTCCAAAGCATCGGGCAACGTGAGCACGCGATTAGTTTGCCCCGAAAATCGGTTGAGGATTATCGACGTACCATTCACGTCGGTCGGCTTGCGCGTGGCAAATTTCGCCTCCATCGGTGCCGCTGTGCCCAGCACCTCTTCTTGGCGTTGCTTGAGAATATCGAATACCTCCTCATCCGCCGCCCGGCGATATTTGGCTGCCTCACAGCCCAACCATAAAACGATGGCTATGGCCATCATCCCGGCTGAACCCCAGAATCTGATCCTTTCCTCCTTCAAGTGTTGCCTATGAACAGCAATTCAGGGGCCAAAGTTACGCAAAATCAACTCGTTTGGCGAAAAGACTTCAATTTGGAGCCTTATTCACAAAAACAGTGAGTTATGCACATTGGGCCCCGTTTTTTAATTTTTTATGTATTGTACGCGCCGTTTTAGCCAAAACTCTTCTTTCTTAATGTTATGAGAAGTAATAATTGGCGGCTTACAAAAGAATAGTTGTAGAGTTTCTCTGAAGAAGTAGCGCGAACATGGCTAAAAGATTCGGAAAATACTTGCTCCACGAATGTGTCGCGCAAGGCGGTATCACAGAGATATGGATGGCGACCGACGAATTTGAAAACGTCGTCGCCGTGCGGAAGCTCCGTGCCAGCGGTCTCTCCAGCTTCAGCGCGCCCAAGATGTTCAAGGCGGGCCTCAAGGTGCACCGCAAACTCTCGCCGCACCCCAACATCATCCGTTACATCAATCACGGTAAGACCGACGGCACGCCCTACATGGTGTTGGAATACATTCAAGGTGCCGACCTCAAGGCCCTCATGTCCCGCGAACACGACATGATTGATAATGTGGCTGACGTGCTCGTGCAAATGACCGATGGCCTCGAACACCTACACGACCGCGGCTGGATGCATCTCGATTACAAACCGGAAAACATCATGGTCTCACTCAACAGCCACGTGAGCCTGATCGATTTCGATACCGCCCAGCAAATCCCCCGCAAACCCAAGAAATACCCCAAGGTCACCGGCACCCCGGCCTACATGCCTCCCGAGCAACTCAAAGGGGAAGCCATGGATCAACGGGCCGACGTCTACGCATGGGGCGTGACCGCCTACGAACTCCTCACCCACCTACGGCCCTTCGGCGGACGTACTCCCGAGGAAACACGGCGCAATCAATTGGACGAATCCTACTTCGTGAAGCCCGTCCACCAGCACAACCCGCAAGTGCCCATTGCCCTAAGCCAGCTCATCCAGAGCTGCTTCGCACACCAACCGGAAGCACGCTTCCCCAGCATGACCATCCTCAACGCTCAACTCCACAACGTGCTGGGCGTCCAACACCACCCGGTCGTCCCCACTAGCCTAGCCGTCGCCTAACCGGCCGCCAAACCCTGTTTCCGCGCCATCTCCGCGAACACACCGTCGCGCTCCAACAATTCTCTAAAGCCGCCCTCCTCCACTACGCGACCTTCATGCAGCACGATAATCTTATCCATCCCGCGCAAGGTCGACAACCGATGCGCCACGCACACCACCGTACGTCCCTCTTCCAAGCGGTCAATCGCCCCTTGCACCTCCGCCTCCGCCTTCGAGTCCAACGCCGCCGTCGCCTCATCCAACATCAAAATCGGCGCCTGCCGCACAAACGCCCGTGCAATCGCAATCCGCTGCCGTTGCCCGCCCGAAAGCCGCGTGCCCTGTTCCCCTAACCGCGTATCATACCCCTTCGGCAATCCCCCAATAAACTCATGAGCATTCGCCGCCTTGGCAGCCGCCACAATCTCCTCCCGCGACGCATCGAGTTTTCCACACGCAATATTCTCCGCCACCGTCTGGTCGAAGATCACCACCTCCTGGCTCACCAAAGCCATCTGCCCCCGCAAACTCTCAAACGTCACCTCCCGAATGTCCACCCCATCAATCAGAACCCTGCCCTTGACCGGATCATAAAACCGCAACAACAAACTCACCAATGTACTCTTCCCCGCCCCGCTTTCCCCCACCACCCCAATTTTCATTCCCTTAGATAAGACCAAATCGAAATCTCTTAACACCACTTCATCTGTGTAAGAGAATGCCACACCCTCGAATGTCAACTGTCCAACAATCGGTGTTAACTCCTTTGCATCTGCTTGCAGCTCCACTGATGGAACTTGATCAAAAACATCTCGCAACATTCCAACCCCCACTGAGGCCTCTTGATAATACTGATTAATCCCGCCCAACTTCTTTATTGGCTGATATAACATTATCATGC
>WTHG01000105.1 GCA_011523245.1 Verrucomicrobiales bacterium
CGACCAATTCGTCGCCGAGGGCCAACTGGGCAAGCTGCTGGAGATTCGCGCCCGTGGCAAAGGCGATCGGCGCGGGGGCGGTGAGGATCTCTGGGTGCTCGGCTCGCACATCATGAATCTCATCCACTACTTCGGCGGGGCTCCGCGCACCTGTTCTGCCCGTATGTTTCAGGATGACCAACCGGTCACCGCCGCTCATGTGAAGCCTGGCAACGAAGGCCTCGGCCCACTCGCCGCCAACAAAATCCATGCCCGCTACGAGATGGAGCGCGGCATGATTGCCTACTTCGACTCCATCGCCGATGACGGCACCCAAAACCACGGGTTCGGCCTGCACCTTGTGGGCAGCAAGGGCATCATCACGATCCATGCCGACCGTCAACCGCTCGCCTACTGGGTGCCCGGCAATCCGCTGGGCCCCACGCGCGAAGCGCGGCCGTGGATCCCCTTCACAACCGGCGGCCCCGGCAAGGAAGAACCCCAGCCGGTTGCCGTGCAGGCCGTGCACAATCACGTCACGCCGGCAACGGATCTCGTCCGCTGCATCCATGAAGATCGCCAACCACTCTGCAATCTGGCCGAAGGCGGCACGACGGTGGAAATGATCTGCGCGGTATTCGAATCCCACCGCCAAGAGGGCCGCGCCGTACGCATCCCTCTCAAAGAACGCGGCAATGCGCTGGCAAAGCTATAAGAAAACTCGTGGAAACCCCGCCACGAAATCCGGCAATTAATGGTGGTCGTCTTCCGTGGGTAGAAGACCGTAACGGGTAAAGATGTAGATAAAACCCGCGAGATACGCAAGGAATGGCACGGCGGACAGCAAGCCGGAGCCCTTTACCATGATCAGGATGGACACCGCGAATAGTACGCCCAAGGCAATGGTGATACCGAATGACTTAAAGAATTCCATGCGGTCGAAAAGATAACGGGATTTGGCCCGGCCGCAAGGCAAATTAGTAAACGACCTTAATTCCGGGCAAACGCTGCTTGAGCGCATCCACGGTATTATCACTCACCCGGTTGGGATAAAGATAAACCTCGCGCAGGGTGCGGATATTTCCCAAGGCCGGCAAACCGGCATCCGTCACACTAGTTCGTGCCAAACCAAGCACCCGGAGGTTAGGCATGGATTGGAGATGAACTAGGCCGGCATCGGTTATGCCGGTGTTAGTGAGCCAGAGCTTCTGAATACTTCCGTGCTTGGCAATAACCGCCAAATCCGGGTCACCCAATGGTCGGCCGGTGAAGTTCGCCTCGACCACGTTCCCGGCGGTATCAGGAACCAATTGCCCTCCCAGCCCCACCAGTGCCGTGTTGTTGGGATGAACTCCTCCACCCGAAGGGGAGCCGCAGCCAGCCCAAATGGGGAGGAGGAGAAACAGAAAGCGCAGCCAATTCATTCGGCCACGCTACACAATCGGATATGGAGCGGCAAGATCAGGCCTGTAGATCGAAGCGGACGAGCTTGTCGTGACCGACGGCGTAGATCTTGTCGGCGGCTTCGTTGAGGTTAAATTCATGGATGTGCATGGGCGCTTTCAGCTCGCGGGTGATCTTCATTTCCTGTGTATCCACAAAGACCAGCCAACCGCCGTGATCGCCACCGCCCAGCACCGCCCATTTACCGTCGGGAGCAAACTCTATGTGCTCCACGAGCCCCTTGTAGCTGCCGCCATTCTTGATGACTTTGAGCGACTCGCCCTTTTCCCAATCAAAAATCTCGAGCCGGCCGGGCGCACCGAGGTGATCGACGTTGCCGATCTTCTCTATGCCACCGGTATAGAGCTGTTTGCCGTCTGGCGAAAAACGCAGGCTTCGCAAGCCGCCAATAGAATGCCGACGGGCGCGCGGATCCCAAGTGTAATGGCCGGGGGCATCAAGGGTTTTTACGGGCTTAAAGGTTTTAGTCTCGCGAATGATCACGTGGCCCAGCTTGTCGCCGGTGGCGAGCAGTTGACCGTCGGGCGAAAAGCCCGCGCAAAATAACATGCTCGGATAATGCGTGGGCGTCCGTTTGGCGTGCCCTTCGAGTTCGTGCAACAGCTTGCCGCTGACGGCATTCCACACGCGCGCGATCATGTCATCGCCCACGCTGATGATGCGTTTGCCATCGGGGGAAACCTCCACGCCGCGCAGCCATTTGGCGTGGGCTTTTTGGCCGCGAACCTGTTTGCCGGTCTCACGATCCCACCAGACCAGATGCCGGTCCCAACCGCCGGTCACCACGTGTTGCTCGGTGAGTGCCACACCCATGACATAGCTTTGGTGTCCCTCTCCTTCGAATGCCTTGGGCTCGGGTTTTTCAGCGAGATGATCCACATCATACACGCTGAAATCGGATGTCCCGAAAAAGTAGCGGCCGCTTTCCGGCACGCGGGCCATGCTGAAAGAAATGCATTTCTGGCCAATTTCCTTGGCCGCCTTGAAGTTGGTTTGTTTGTCGTCAGCCATCGTGTTTTCTCCTAAGCGAGCACTTCCTTGATGGGTTTAATACCTGGATTCACCAGTGGGATGGGCCGGGCACCAACGTGGTATTCCTTGGAGGAATCAATGCCGGCGGCTTCCAAAATGGTCGCGAATAATTCGCCCGCCCCGATTTCGTTCTCCACGACCTTTTCGCACTTGTCGTCCGTCTTGCCGTACACGGCACCGCCCTGAATGCCGGCGCCGTGCAGCGAGGCGCTCCAAGCCGTGGCGAAGTGGTCACGACCGAGGCTGGCGTTAATCTTCGGAGTGCGCCCGAATTCGCCCATGGTCACGACCAACACATCATCGAGCATGCCGCGTTGTTTAAGGTCATCAATCAAGGCGGCGAGCACACGGTCCAGCTCCGGCACCAGTTCCTGATGCGTCTCGAAGTTCTGCCCGTGACTATCCCACCACGCTCGGCTTACGCGCACAAACGGCACGCCGGCCTCAATCATTCGGCGGGCCATCATCACCTGTTCTGCAAATTGCGTGGGCCCGTACATATCCTTCATCTTCTGCGGCTCATCGG
>WTHG01000271.1 GCA_011523245.1 Verrucomicrobiales bacterium
GATAGCAGTCGAGTGGTGGCGGGCAATGATGAAGGCCGGTTGTGGGTGGTGGAGGCGCGGACGGGCAAGACTGTGCTGGAATGCCGGGACGTGCTTACGGCCCCAACGGCGGTGGCGTGGAGCCCGGACGGCAAACACCTTGCCATGGGCGGTTGGGTCGGGCTGGTTACCGTGCGCGATGCGCAAACCGGCGCGGTGCAGACACGCTGGCGCGCGCACAGGGAGAATGTCACCTCGATTGTGTTCAGTGCCGACAATCAATACCTCGCCACCGGTAGTGGCGATGACACCGCCAAGGTGTGGAGCGTCAAAGGCGGCGAGCCATTGCTCACGCTAGAGCAGGGCGATGAGTACGACGTGACCGGCGTGGCGTTCTCGCCCGATGGCCATCAGCTCCTGACCGGCGACGGCGAGAACCGCGTGAAACTGTGGGACACCCGCACCGGCGAAACCCACCGTGTGCTCGGCGCGCATGCCGAGGCCGTGAGCGCGGTGGGCTGGAGCGCGGATGGTAAATGGGTGGTGTCCGGCGGATGGGATGATGTGCTCAAGATTTGGAACACCGAAACCGGCCAGGCGCGCACCCTGCGTGGCCACACCGATGATCTCACCGTGTTGGCTCTCAGCGCCAAGGGTGAACGAATGGTTTCCGCCAGCGACGACCGCACTGTGCGCGTGTGGGATCTGCGCACCGGCAAGCTGCGGCAAACCCTGCGCGGCCACACCGCCGCGGTCATCAGCCTTGCGATCAGCCCCGACGGCCGCCGCGCCGTTTCCGGCAGCAAAAACGAACTGAAGTTTTGGGAGTTGAAATGAGAAGCGCGATTTTGATTTTGTTTTTTGGAATCGGTTACACCCAAGCCGCGTCGTTTGCGCGCGATGTGCAGCCGGTACTGAAGGAGCACTGCGTGAAATGCCATGGGGCGGAGACGCAGAAGGGGCGGATTCGGCTGGATCGATTGACCGAATTCAAGGCGGCTGACGGGCATCTCTGGACGCTGGTGCATGAGGTGTTGAGCGCGGGCGAAATGCCGCCGGAGGATGAGGCGCAGCCGGAGTCCGCCGCGGTAAAGCGGTTGCTGGGCTGGATCGAAGCGGAGCAGTCCAAGGCGCGTGTGGGGCACACGCGACGCTTGAACCGGCGCGAGTTGTCGGCGGCCCTGCAGGACTTGACCGGGTTGTCGGTGGACTACGCCTACATGCTGCCGGCCGATGGCCGGGTGGACGGTTTCGATACCGGCGCAGCGGGCTTGCAGGATGCAGCCGATTCAGTGGCGCGTGTGATGGAGGTGACGCGCCGGGCCGTGGAGGGCATTCGGTTTCTGGAGCCGGCCCGCGGGACCAACTGGGTTTCCGATCTGCGCAACATCAAGGATCCGCGTCGTACGCTGGATGACTGGAAGAAAACCGGTGGCTACTTCAAGGCGCGCGGGATGAATCATCAGGACGGGTTGCTGTTGGAGCCGCAATGGCTGGGCTCGCGCAATGGCAGTACGTTCGCCCTTTGGCCGCCCCAAGACAAATCAGGCGTGCTGCGCATTCGGATGTTGGTGTCTGCCTATGAAGGCAACATCAAGGGCCTGCCGCACACGCACCTGTGGGTGAATGCCGGCCGGCGTTTGATTGGCACGACGGAGATTGTCGCCAAGCCCAATAAGCCGCAGGAGCTGGTATATCACGTACAGGTGGATGACCTGCCACTGAGCCGGCGCGGGCTGGAGGTGAAGCTGCAGCCGATGGTTGAGATGCCGTATGAGGTGAAGGGGTTTGCCAACGAAGACCGGTCGCCGAAGGACAAGAAAATTCCCGGTGGCACTGGTTTGTATCGGCCGTTATGGGATCGTAAAAAGCGACTGCCACCCGAGGAAACCCCCGCACCGTTTGTCGCGTTGCAGGCGATTGAGGCGGAAATGGATTACGTGGCGTCCTGGCCGCCGGCGGAATGGAACGCGCAGATTGGCGAGATCGCGGACAACGACTCGAGCGCAGAACGGTTGCTCGCGCTGTGGATGGAACGCGCGTGGCGTCGGCCGGTAGGTGGCAGCGAACGCAAGCCGTTCCTTGAGTTGTACAAAAAGGTGCGACGCCAAGGGGCGGGGTTTGATGATGCGCTGCGTGCGGCGTTTCATTCTGTGCTGATGAGTGCGCCGTTCCGGTATTTGGAACCGGCCTCGGCCTCGCAGTACGCGGTGGCCTC
Source organism: Verrucomicrobiales bacterium (assembly GCA_011523245.1). Taxonomy (GTDB): domain Bacteria; phylum Verrucomicrobiota; class Verrucomicrobiia; order Limisphaerales; family UBA1100; genus UBA1100. Next base: position 2,198 of record WTHG01000271.1, read on the forward strand.
GCGGTTGAGTTTCATGTTGACCGGCGCGCCGCCCGATGCCGAGCTGCGGCAACTGGCCAAGACGCGCAAGCTGCGCGAGGTGAAAGTGTTGGATGCTCAAGTGGACCGGTTGTTGCAGGATCCGCGCAGTGACGCGTTTGTGCGGCCGTTCGTCGAGCAATGGCTGGTGATGGGTCAGCCGATAACGCTGACCATGCAGACGTTGCAGCATCAGGACTTTCGTTTTGGACGGTTCCTCAAGGAATCGATGCAGGAGGAAACCATCGCCTACGTCACGCAGATGCTCAAAGAAAACCGGCCGGCCCGCGAGTTGATCCAGAGCGACTGGACGATGATGAACAACACGCTCGCACGGCATTACGGGTACCCGGAACTCGAGGGTCAGGCGCTGCGCAAGGTGAAGCTGCGCCGCGATGATCCGCGCGGTGGCGGGGTGCTCGGTCACGCGGGCATTCAATCAATGCTCACCTGGATGGGAGACAACTGGGTGATCTATCGTGGCGCCTGGGCGCTGCGGCATATCTTTGATGATCCGCCTCCGCCTCCGCCTTTGGAAGTGCCGGAGCTGGACCCGAACGAGGCCGGGAACCACGGCAAATCGTTTCGCGAACTCCTGAAACAACATCAAGAGGATGTCCGCTGCTCGGTTTGTCACGAAAAAATGGATCCGCTCGGATTTGCGTTTCAAAACTTTGATCTCAGCGGCCGCTGGCGTGACGTGGAATTCGAAAAATATAAGCGCGAGGAAATCGATGGCAAGATTGCCTGGAACGGTGCCGGCAAATCCCGTC
>WTHG01000402.1 GCA_011523245.1 Verrucomicrobiales bacterium
AGCGTGTTTCTTCCCTATATGGACCCCGAAGAATTCGCCGTCATTAACCGCGACTGGCGTTACATCCGTTATCGCGATGGCGAGGAACTCTACGATTTGAACACTGATCCCCATGAGTGGCATAACCTCGCGGATCAACCTAAGTATCGGGCCATCAAAGCCCAGCTCGCGGCCATCGCCCCCAAGAAGTTCGCCCCGCCAGCACGGAAATATGTGATCCGGCGCGATCTTGTTTCCCGGGATGGCAAATTTACGTGGCAGTATCGCAAGGGTAATATCGATTACACACCCACCTATAAACCGCCTGTAACTTCAAAGCCGATCCAGCCGTAGCGGAGCTACTGAATTGAATTCAGCACTGGATTCCGGTAGGATCACGCCTGATTTGGCCGTGTTTCAATTTCATCCATTCCGCCACTGGATCGTCTGCATCAGCGTTTTGATGGGGTGCGTGGAGAGCATGGCCGCTGGGAAGGCGGATCCGGCGGCAATTTTTGAGAAAGACATTCGACCACTGATTCAGAAGCATTGCGTCGCCTGTCACGGGCCGGAAAAGCAAAAGGGCAAATTTCGGATCGACACGCTCAAGGCCGGACTGCATGAGGGTGAGAGTGCCGGTTTTTGGCACGAGGTGCTGGATCAGCTCAATGAGGGCGAAATGCCGCCCGAGGATGAGCCCCCCTTGACCGCCACGGAATTGGCAACCTTCACCGATTGGCTGGAGACCGGCCTCAAACAGGCGGCCGCCAAACGCTCCAGCACAGGCGGCCGGCAGTTGATGCGGCGCATGAGCCGCTACGAGTATCAGTATACGCTGGAGGATTTGCTCGGTGTCCGGCTCGATTACACGGCCCATATCCCGGGCGATTTGTCCGGTGAAGATGGCTTGATGACCAATGCCAAGCACCTCGGCATGTCGCCGGTCTTGATGAATAGCTATCTGGAAGTGGCGCTGCTGGCCGCAAACGAAGCTTTGCCGGATGCGCCCGAAAAAATTTACCAGCAAACCATCACCCGTTTTCAGCCCACCAAGATTCGCGGCCAACGCGAGGTCGGCGTGCAAAAAAGGAAGAAGGGCGAGCCCAAGCCGAAAACGCAGCCGGTGCGGACTAACCCGAACATCCTTGCGCCGACGCCCGGGTTTAAGCTTTCGCATTTTAAGGCCGATCTGCCCCGCAAGGTCACGTTTATCGAACGCCCTTTCGCCGGACGATTTGCCATCCGGCTCAAAGTGAAGGCGACGGCCGATTCGCAGGGGCGCTGGCCCGAGCTCACCATCCATGTCGGGCACCGGGCTTCGGGCGATTATGATCCCAAGAAAATCATGGGCCGCCGCATGGTGGATCCCGCCAAGGGCGAGCACCTCATCGAGTTCATCGGCAACATCGAGGATTTTCCACTCGGCAAAAAAGGCGGCTACTACAACGGCAGTGGCAGCCATGACGTGACTCATCTGTCGGTCTACGCATGGAACACCGCCGAACCCAAAGAAAAATACAACCGCAACACGCCGCTGGAGGAGGCCGATGAACCGCTGATTCGTTTGGTTTCCATCGAGATGGAAGGCCCGCTGCACGACGGGTATCCGAGTGAAACGGCCCGCAACCTGTTCCCACCAAAGCCGGCCGACCTCGGGGAAACCGCTCATTTGCGCCAGGTGCTCGGCCGATTCCTTCAGCGCGCCTACCGACGCGAAGCGCAGGCGGATGAATTGGCTCACGCCGTTGCCACCTATCAACGATTCAAGAAACTTCTCAAAGACGAACGGGCCGCCGCCCGCGCCACGGTGGCGTCCATCTTGATTTCGCCCAAGTTCCTTTACCTCATCGAGCCTTCGCCCGAGGCCCGGCCGACTCAGGCCCGCCAGCTCAATGCCTATGAGCTGGCCACCCGGCTGTCTTATTTCCTTTGGGCTTCCATGCCGGATGACGAACTGCTCGCGCTGGCTGACAATGGACAACTCCTCCAGCCGGCCGTCCTCAAGCAACAGGTCGCCCGCATGCGACAGGATGCCAGGTTCAGCCGGTTTGCGCGGCATTTTAGCCATCAATGGCTGGGGCTGCCTTCGCTGGAAAATGTCGCCATTGATCCCAAACAGCATCCGGGTTTTTCCGATGCCACGCGCGAGGCGCTCAAGGAAGAGACACTTGCTTTTGCGGAGCACGTGTTCACTGAGGATCTCAGTGCGATGAATTTCGTTCGCTCCAACTTCGCCATGCTCAACAACACACTGGCCAAGCATTACAATATTGAAGGCGTACACGGTGCTCACTTTCGCCCCGTAAAGTTAACCGCCGATGCCGGCCGCGGCGGTGTGCTCACACAGGGCAGCATCCTGCTTATGGGCAGCGACGGCGCGGAATCCAACCCCATCTACCGCGGCGTGTGGCTGCGCAAACGACTCTTTGCCGATCCGCCACCGCCGCCACCACCCGGTGCGCCGCCTCTGGAAAAGCAGAACGATGCCAAGCTCTCGCTCAAGGAACAAATCGCCCGGCACCGCGAGGAGGCCGCCTGTGCCCGATGCCACAACAAGATTGACCCGTGGGGGATCGCCTTCGAGGCCTACGATCCCACCGGCCGACTCAAGCGCGGCGGCTTCGATGCAAGCACCGTCCTGCCCGGCGGTAAGACCGTGGATGGCCTGAATGAATTGCAGCGATACATCCGGAACAACAAATCCCGCGACTTCGCCAACGGACTCGCCCGCCGCATTGCCGGCTACGCCCTGGGCCGGCAATTGGAGTATTCCGACGACGCACTCATCGAGCAACTTACAGACAATTTGATTGCCAACGAATTCCGGCCCAGTAGCCTGATCGCAGAGTTGGTGACGCACCCCGCATTCCTGACCAAGTAACTTTTTTGAACATGAAAAAATCCTGGCACCTTTCCCGACGCGACGCCCTTCGCGGCATCGGCGGCATCACTCTTGGCCTGCCATTTCTGGAGGCCATGGCCGCCCCCTCGCAGGGGTCCATTAC
>WTHG01000437.1 GCA_011523245.1 Verrucomicrobiales bacterium
CAAGCGCCGCAAGATGAAGGCGTCCAAGTTCCAGGCAATGTTGGCCGCGCGCTACGCTGATTATTAATCCACTCTCTCCGGATTGACGGCGCGCCTGCGGGCGCGCATTTTTTTTGCCATGACACCTCGCGATATTGCTCTCGGCATACTGAGCCGCCTGCAGGAGGCCGGCCACGAGGCCTACCTCGTCGGGGGCTGTGTGCGCGATGAGCTTCGTGGGGTGGCGCCGCAGGATTATGATGTGACCACCAGCGCCCGGCCTAAAGAGGTGGAGGCGCTCTTTCCTAAAACCCACGCCGTGGGCAAGAGCTTCGGGGTAATTTTGGTGGTGGAACACGGGTACACCTTTGAGGTGGCCACCTTCCGGGCGGACAGTGATTACACCGATGGCCGACGGCCGAATGCGGTGACCTTCAGTGACGCGCAAACCGATGCCAGCCGTCGTGACTTCACGGTGAACGGACTCTTTCTCGATCCCCTGACCGACACCGTGCACGATTGGGTGGGCGGACAGGAAGATTTGGCGCAACGTCGATTGCGCACCATTGGAAATCCGGCTGAGCGATTTGCGGAGGATCATTTGCGCCTTCTACGTGCGGTGCGTTTTGCGGCGCAACTGGATTTCGAGATCGAGCCGGCCACATTTGCGGCAGTCCGCGAAATGGCCGGGCGCATTACGCGCGTGAGTGCGGAACGGATTCGGGATGAATTACTGAAACTCTTTCGACCGCCTCATGCCGCACGCGGTTTGGACCTGCTTCATGAGAGCGGTTTGCTGGCGCAGGTGTTGCCGGAATTGCTGCCGACGGTGACCTGCGATCAATCGCTCGATTATCATCCCGAAGGCACGGTTTACAACCACATCCGTCTGATGCTTTCCCAGCTACCTGCCGAGGCACCGGCGGCTTTGCCTTGGACGGTATTGCTGCATGATATCGCCAAGCCGGTGACACAATCAGTGGGCGAAGAGGGCCGGATCCATTTTTACGGCCACGAGAAAATCGGCGCGGAAATTGCACAACAAATCCTGCAACGACTGCGGTTTCCCAACGCCGAGATCGAGGCTATTGTGCAAACCGTTCGCTATCATATGCAGTTCAAGGATGCCCCGAAGATGCGTAAGGCCACGCTACGCCGCATGCTGATGCGGCCCACCTTTGATCTGGAGTTGGAACAACACCGGTTGGATTGCCTTGGCTCCCATGGTTTGATGGATATTTACGATTTCATTCGTGAACAACAATCAGTGCTTCAGGAAAAACCGCTTCTGCTAGAGCCGTTAATCAGTGGGCGTGATTTGATTGAGTTGGGCATCGAACCGGGCCCGGCGCTGGGGCAATTACTGGACGCCGTGCGGGATCAACAACTGGCGGAAGTATTCTGTACCCGCGAGGAGGCGCTCGCGTGGGCTAAGGAAAAGGCTGACCTTTGATCGGTCATTGGGTACGCTGCGCGCGCACGGATGGATAAACTGTTGCTTATCGATGACGAGGCGGATGTTCGCTATTCGTTTGAAAGGATTTTCGGCCGCAAGGACGGGCTGGACCTGCACACGGCCGGCAGCGGCGAGGCGGCACTGGAATTGATTCCGCAGCTCAAGCCGGATCTGGTGATCATGGATGTGCGTATGGGCGGCATCACCGGAATTGAAACGCTGCAGCGGTTGCGAGAATTTGATTCCAAAACTCCAGTGATTTTGATGACCGCCTTCGGCACTACGCAGACGGCCATTCAGGCGATGAAGCACGGCGCCTACGATTATATCCTCAAACCGTTTGATGTGCCCAAGCTTGAGGAGATGGTGGCCAAGGCCCTTGGCGCGTCTCGGGCCATGAAGCAGGTGGTGTCATACGAGCCGTTGCTGGAGAAGGAGGATTTTGATCTGGGCATTATCGGTCAAAGCGCGCCGATGCAGGAGGTGTTTAAGACCATCGGTCAATTGGCGGCCAGTGACGCGACGGCCCTGATCACCGGTGAGAGTGGTACGGGCAAGGAGTTGGTGGCGCGTGCGATTTATAGTCACAGCCAGCGCAGTAGCCAACCGTACCTTGCGATCAATTGCGCGGCCATTCCGGAAAACTTGCTGGAAAGCGAGTTGTTTGGCCATGAGAAGGGCGCCTTCACTGGCGCGAATACGCAGCGGGTCGGCAAGTTTGAGCAATGCAATGGGGGTACGATTTTTTTGGATGAAATCGGCGATATGACGCTCGCTACACAAACCAAGATACTGCGCGTGCTACAGAACGGCACTTTCGAGCGCGTGGGCGGTAATCAACCGGTAAAGGTAGATGTGCGCGTGATCGCCGCTACTAATAAGCCGCTGGAAAAGGCCGTGGAAGAGGGTGAGTTTCGAGAGGATTTATTTTATCGGCTGAACGTGGTCCGTATTCAGCTGCCGGCCCTGCGTCAGCGGCGCGAGGATATTCCGCAGCTTGTCAGTTATTTCCTTTCCAAGAATTCGCCCAATCCCAAGCAACCGAAAACGATGCAGCCCGATGCGCTCGCCAAGTTGGAGTCTCACGATTGGCCGGGTAATGTGCGCGAGCTGGAGAATGCCGTGCAACGCGCGCTGGTGATGGCTAAGGGAGATTCAATCCTGCTCGAGGATTTACCGCCGGAAGTGTTAAGCGTGAGCGATACCGCCGATCCGGATGCCGATGGTGATGATTTGGTTGGGTTGGCCACAAAGCTGTTTAGGTGGGCGCGCAATAATCCGGACCTAAAGGTGATTCCAGCGGTGGAGCGAGAACTAGTGATCAATGCCCTCAAGGAAACCAGCGGCAATCAAGTGCAGGCCGCCAAGCTGCTCGGCATCACGCGCGCCACCTTGCGCAAGCGGATTGAAAAGTTTGATATCAAACAGGGTTTGACGGTTGAATAACCCGCCACGTCAGTCGCTGCTCGGGAAACGATCGGTTTCCACCACTCTCAACGGACCCTGAGGGTCTGCCTCCGGAAACATCACAAATCGAAAGCC
>WTHG01000532.1 GCA_011523245.1 Verrucomicrobiales bacterium
AATCGAGGAGTTTCATGTTGTTGGTGTTGAAAATGGGCCGGGCCAATTCCATGCCAGGCTTGAGCTCAATGAGCAAGATCTCCCGTTCGCCGCGGGGCATACGAGTAAGCGGTACGGCTTGGACTAGGGCACGGACGGCATCTGGATCGAAGACGCGGTCGGCCAGCTCGGTTTCCATTTCGCGGATGAGCTGCATATCTGCCATGTTTTGGTTGCAGTAATAAATGACTGGCGCCAACAAACGGGATAGGCGCGGAATGGTTTCACCCTTGAGCTTGTCCGGGTATCCGGTGCCATCCCAGTTTTCATGATGATGCCGCACGATTTTGGCCACGGGCGCATAGCTCTCGTGCAAGGCCAGAAGTGTTTCCTCCGCGATTTCTGGGTGTTTACGGATCACTTCCATTTCTTCGGGTGAACATTTAGCTGGGCTGCGCATCCAACGCCGCACCATACCGATCTCGGAGTTCATGAGGCCGACATCGTGTGTTTGCGCAGCAAGATCTAGGGTTCGGGCATCGGTTTCGCTCAGCCCAAGCGCATCAGCAATGGTGGTACAGAGGGCTTTGGCGCGCAGGGCGGTATTGCCCAGGTTGGGATGAAAGGTATAGAGCATCCGGTTCATCGCGGTAAGAGCAATGTCTTCTTCGTCACTGGAAAATGACATAGCCACTCGCGGTGCGGCGACCGAGGTTTCGCCAGAAGAGGCATCACCGTCTTCGTCTGTGGTAGCTCGGTTTGCATTGGCTTGGGTGACGGATTGTTCTGCAACCTCCAGTTTATCGGTCAGGGTTTGGATTCGGTTTTCCTGAGCCTCAATTTCCTTTCGTAAACAGTACCGCTCGGAGGCGTTAAGGATGGCGACGTTCATGTCATTGGTCATCCAAGGCTTGGTGAGATAACGGAAAACAAGGCCTTTGCTGGCAATGCGAGTCATCTCATCAATACTCACGCCACTGGCGAGCATGAGGCGGCTGGTGTCGGGTTGGATTTCCTTTACCTGCGCCAAAAGATCCAGGCCTTTGCCTTCGCCACCCAGATCATGATCCACCACAACGGCGGCAAATAGTTCGCTGCGCATGTGCTCGGTGGCCATGGTATCGGTGTCCACGACGGTAACGTGAAAGCCAATGGCTTGGAGCTGATCTTTCATGGCTTGCAGGACGGCGGGGTCGCTATCGGCCACAAGCACTTTCTTGGCATTTTGATTACTGTATTCTTCAGCCATGATTTTTTCCTAGGGGTTTGCGGTGTTTGATGCAGATTGATACCCCAACAGTCCGCGCTCGCGAATCAATTGGGCGACACTCTCGGGGACCGATTGTTCCCATTGCGGATCGCCGGAGCGGATTTGTTTGAGGGCGTCTCGTGATAAAATGGGGAGATAGTCTTCGCGAAAATCCTCGATGCGCCGGATGAAGCCGTTGCTCAAAAGGTATTCGTAAAGGCTTTGTAGGTGCGAAGCCACCTGTAGGTTTCGGGCATTGAGCACCTGCCCGCCGTCCGTCAAAGACGGATAGACGTATAACCGCAGATCGTTTTTGAACATCCGGCCAAAAGATTCCAAAATGCCACCCTCCAATTCCTCGTAATATTTCTCTTCGAACAGTTCTTTCAAAGTGGGTACACCCATGGCCACGCCAATGGGTTCCTTGCTATAACGGAGCAAATACGCTGCCAAACGGTAGTATTCGGCGAAGTTTGACACCATTATATGGTAGTTTTCGGCCAAATCTTCGCCAACGGCGCCCAAAATATCGACGCGATCCAGAAAATCCTGCTCATTTATGCCATCGCCATCGGTGAGATTGTGCAGGGTCATTTCGAACAGCACGGTCATATTTTCGCCCTGCACACTGGGCTCCTGCACAAATTGCGCTTTGCTGCTTTGCAACATATGCAGGGTGGTATGGGTGACGGGCCGAAAACTGCCGCGCTCCACAATGATCGGTTTGCCATACAGCACCTCGGAAGGGTGCACTACCTCGCCACACACATTAAATAGCGTGGCTTTGGCCAGACCGCGTTTCACCAACTCCAGCGCCATCAGGCGATTATCCACCCCAGCATAGTCCGGCCCGGTAAAGCGCACCATACCAATCTCCGCCCGCCAAGACTCGAGGTTATCCAGCAAACTGCCCAGAATCCGATGGGGATCCGTGGTGTGCTGCATGGCCGCATGCACGAGGTTTACCCCGATGATCCCTACCGCTTCCTGTTGTTTTAAATTATCCTCATCCAGCAGGCGAACATGGAGAATGATGTCATTGGGCTCCTGCCCGGGCGCGCCCTGAAAGCGAATGCCCATCCAGCCCAGACCATCCTGTTGCCGACTGTAACTGCGGGCGGCCACCGTATCGGCAAACACAAAAAAGCGCGCTTCTGCGCCGCGCTCGGCAGCCAGCCGTTCGTGCAACAGCCCGTACTCGTGTTCGAGCATGTGATGCAGCCGTTCCTGGCTGACATACCGGCGAGACTTGCCATAAATCGCATCGCTCACCGCCATGTCATAGGCACTCATGCTCTTGGCCACCGTGCCAGCCGCACCGCCGACGCGGAAGAACCACCGTGCTACTTCCTGCCCGGCGCCAATCTCAGCGAAAGTGCCATACTGGTTGCGGTCGAAGTTGACCGCCTGGGCTTTTTGCGTGGTGCTGAGGTTAGGCTCCGCCATCATTCTCTCCGTCGTCACCGCCCAAGCCAAAAGACTTCAAATCTTCGCGGGCTTTTTCTAGTTCCGCATCCAGATCCAGATCCAGCCCGTAGCTCATTTGGTACTGTGCAAGAAACTGCCATTCGGGCAGTTCTTCAAACGGCTTGTCGTAATCCATGATTCGCGAGCCGTAGATATTGATCTGCTTGTAATTCGTCAAAGCATCGGCCACTCCCACGCAGGCAGCGAGGAAGCGGCTGTTGTCCGGCTGGTTTCCTTCCTGCACGTCGAAAGGATCGTGATGGTACCACACCGCACGAATC
>WTHG01000361.1 GCA_011523245.1 Verrucomicrobiales bacterium
GCGCCATCTGCGGCGGCGTTGCAGTCTTCGGTGACGCTGATGTTGCCGCCGGCCTTGGCGATGAGGTCCGGGCACGGCTGGTGGGCTTTGGGCGCGGCGATGCGCAGCTCGAAGTCAAGTTTGCCGGCGGCCCAGATCCAGCTGATGGGCACGTTGCACGCGCCGTCGCCGATGAAGGTGACGACCTTAGCCGCGATGGGGCCGCGTTGTTCCTGATACGTGAAAATATCGGTGATGATCTGGCAGGGATGCTCGGCATCGGTCAGCGCGTTGATGGTGGGAATGCCGGAATGCTCGGCGAAATCCTCCACATCGCTCTGCGCGAAGGTGCGAATGACTGCGCCGTGCACCATGCGGCCGAGCACGCGGGCGGTGTCCTGGATGGGTTCACCGCGGCCGAGCTGGAGGTCGTTGGCGTTGAGAAACATCACGCCGCCGCCGAGCTCGCGGATGCCGGTCTCGAAGGATACGCGGGTGCGTGTGGATGACTTGGTGAAAATCATCGCCCACGTTTGGCCGGCGAGCGGTTGGTGCTGACTATCGCCGCGCTGCGCTTTGATGACGGTGGCATTTTCCAGAATGGTCTTGATGGACGCTGTGTCCATCGCTTCGATACTTAACAGGTGCTTCATGAGCTGAGTTCCTTGATGACGTCCTCGATGATGGCTAGGCCTTCATCAGCGTCGGCTTGTGAAAGGTTTAATGGCGGCAACAGGCGAAAGACCCGCGCGCCGGCCGGAATGGTGAGCAGACCAGCGTCATGCAGTCGCTCGACGATCTGTACGGAGGCCGGCCGGTTGCTTTCGGCGAAGGCGGGAATGTCCTCGGCCAGTTCGATGCCGATCATCAGGCCAAGCCCGCGCACTTCTTTCAGCACGGTGGGATGCGCCTCGATCAGTGTTTGGATTCGCCTAGTCAAATGACTGCCTAACGCCACAGCGTGTTGCGCGAGCCCATCGCGTTCGATGATTTCTAGCGCCTTGAGCGCATGCGCGCTGACCAGCGGCGTGCCGCCAAAGGTGGTGCCGTGCGTGCCCGGGCCAAGCAAATCCTGCAATAATTCGTTGGCCCAGATCGCGCCCATCGGCAGACCGGCACCGAGACTCTTGGCCATGGAGAATGCGTCCGGTTGAAATCCATTTGTATTGGAATCATTAAGAATGGTTTCCCAACTCTGAAAATGGCCAGTTCTAAAGAAACCACATTGAACTGAGTCCATCATCATGAGGATATTTTTATCAGTGCAAAGTTTCCTTAATCCGAGCAGATATTCGGGTTTGGCTGGATATATGCCGCCTTCGCCTTGAATACCTTCAATAAGGATTGCCGCAGTTTTTTCGGTGATAGCGGCCTGCATTGCTTCAAGATCATTAAACGGCACGTGTTTGAAACCCTCTACGGCTGGTTCAAAACCCTGTTTGACCTTGTTTTGTCCTGTGGCCGCTATGCCTGCTAAGGTTCGGCCATGAAAAGAATTTTCAGCGGTAATTATCTCGTAACGTCCATCGGTAAGGCCGTGGAGTCGGGCGATTTTATACAGACCTTCGTTGGCTTCAGCCCCGCTATTACAAAAAAATATTTTCCCGTGTCCACCCGCATGTTGAACGAGTTTTTCAGCCAGTAAACCCTGTGGCTCAGTATAATAAAGATTGGATATATGCGTCAGCTTCCCCGCTTGTTCGGTGAGTGCTGCAGTTAGTTCCGGATGTCCGTGGCCGAGGCAGGCTGTAGCAATTCCTGAACCCAGATCAAGAAGACGTCGACCATCGTTTGTAAACACATGTGATCCTCTCCCATGAGTGATGGTTAGAGGGAAACGCGCGTAGGTCGGAATGACATGAGCGTTGATGCTGTTTTGAATGGGGTTTGTGTCATTCATTTTACTATTTCTGTGCCGACTCCCTCGTCGGTGAAAATTTCAAGCAGCACGGCGTGATTGATGCGGCCGTCAACAAAAGACACTTTGTCCACACCCGCACTAATAGCCGCGGTAGCACTGTCAACCTTCGGAATCATGCCGCTGGCAATGATGCCAGACTGCTTCAGCTCGTCGACCTCGGCAATGTCGAGGTGCGGGATCACCGATTCTGCATCGGCGGGGTCGCGCAACAAGCCGGGCACGTCGCTCATGAACACTAACCGCTTGGCAGTCAGTGCGATGGCCGCCTGGGCGGCGGCCACGTCGGCATTGCAGTTGTAAATTTGCCCATTGGCATCGCGCGCGGTGGGGGAAATCACCGGCGTGATACCTTTGGTGATGCATTCCTTCAATGGTTCGGTGTTCACGGCAGTCACCTCACCGACAAAGCCGTAATCCTGCCCCTCCGGCGCGTGCCGTTTGCAGGTGAAAATATCCGTGCCGGCAAAACCCTTGGCCACACCGCCGAGCGAGTTGATCATGTCCACAATCTCGGCGTTGATCTCCTGTGACAGCACCTGATCGACCACCGTCACGGAATCGATATCTGTGTAGCGCAAGCCGTTGACAAAGCGCGTCTCTACACCGGCCGCCTCCAGCGCGCGGCTGATGCGTTTTCCACCGCCGTGCACTACCACCGGATTGATCTCCACCGCCTCGAGGAACACCACATCCCGGGCCACGCCTGTGCGCACCGCTTCATCCGGGCTATCCATGAAACTGCCGCCGTACTTCACCACAAACGTCGCCCCGGCAAACCGTTGAATATACGGCAACGCTTCAAGCAGGGTGGCGGCTTTGGAGATGAGTTCCTGCATATCAGCCTCCGAGCGATGCGGGATCGCTGATGTCGCCTTTGTTAAAGTCCACGTATTCCTCGGTGAGATCGGCGGCGTACAGCGTGACCTTGCCTTTGCCAAGATTGAGATTGATGTGCAGGTCAAATTCCTCGGGCGCCACGGCGGCGCAGAGGGTTTCGAAGGACGTCCGTGTGGGGCGGCCTTTTTTCAGGGAGTGCGTGAGCTTCTTTGCGCCGGGGGCGCTGTAGGCG
>WTHG01000315.1:0-3539 GCA_011523245.1 Verrucomicrobiales bacterium
AGGCCACTCCGCCCGAGCCGCTCGGCGAATATGCGAGTGCCTGTCTCGCCCGCGAAAGACTTTTTGAATATCAGGCCAACCGTCATGGTACGGCGATGACCTTGATCCGGTTGAACTACGCCATTGATCTTCGGTACGGCGTGCTGCACGACATCGCTCAAAAGATTCATCAGGGCAACCCCATCGACTTGGCCATGGGGCATTTCAACTGCATCTGGCAAGGCGACGCCAATGAACGCATCCTGCGCGCGCTGGGCCAATGTACAAATCCACCACAGGCCCTAAATATCACCGGGCCGGACACCCTGTCCGTACGCGACGTTGCTGGGCGCCTGGGGCAATTGATGAATCGCCAACCCAAATTCACCGGCGAGGAAGCGCCTACCGTTTGGCTTAACAACCCCGCCCGCTCGACCGAGTTGTTTGGCGAACCGACCACCAAATTGGAAACCCTCCTTCGCTGGACGGCGCATTGGACACTGAACCAAGGCCGCAGCCTCGGTAAACCGACCCATTTCGAGGTACGCGACGGGAAATATTGAGCCGCGTCCCGTTCTGCCCTAAAGTCCTCGTGTGAATCGCGTAGGCTTGGGCTACGATGTCCATCAACTCAAAACCGGCCGGCCACTGATCCTCGGTGGCGTGGAGATCCCGCACGTCACTGGGCTCGATGGTCATTCTGATGCCGATGTGCTCATGCACGCCATTTGCGATGCCGTGCTCGGCGCACTTGGCGAAGGCGATATCGGCTCCTTTTTCCCTCCGAGCGATCCGCAATGGAAGGATGCACCCAGCAAAATCTTTCTCGAGGAAGCCGCCCGCCAAATCGCCGCTCGTAGCGGCCGCCTGATTAATGTGGATGCCATGCTGATTGCCGAGGCCCCCAAGATCGCCCCGCATGTGGCCGCTATGAAAGCCAACATCGCCGCCGCTCTTGGCGTGTCGCCCAACGACATCGGCATCAAGGCTACCACCAACGAAACCATGGGCTTCGTCGGCCGCGGCGAAGGTATGGCCGCGCATGCCGTGGCGAGTGTGGAGCTGCCAGACTGATGGCCAATAAGGGCGACATCGGCTGGAAACGCCGCAATGAGGATGGCGAAAAAATTCAGGTCTCCGCCCGCAAGGTCGGCAACCGCTGGCTCTTTCGTATCCGCGCCGCCAAGGGCGATTCGTGGCGGGACTAGGAAAATCCCGAACAGGTCGACTGGCTGGAACTGCTCGATTCAGTTCGCCGCCGCATCCAGCGCAATCTCATCCCCGAGATAGAAGAAGACCGCCTGATCAGCACAATCAAAGAGCATTACCCCGAAGCCAAGCCATGAGCCGACCGCCGCTGATCCTCACCTCCACCATGAATGCCACCAAGGGCGCGGAGTTCAGCGACGATTCCACCAGCCTCTCCCACTGGTACACCCGCACGCTCGCCAAGGCCAGAGGCGCGCCAGTGCTCATGCCTAATCTAGCGGATAAAAAACTGATTCAATCGATGGTCGAGCGCTGTGATGGCGTGATGCTGACCGGCGGTGACGATCTTCATCCGGACCTCTATGACCCGCAGCTGTCAAAAAAAATAAAAGCCACCGCCGGCGGCATTGATCCCGATCGGGATCTGTCAGAATTTCTCCTGATCGAACAGGCCTTGCAGCAGCACAAACCGCTTCTCGCCATTTGCCGTGGCCCGCAGGTGCTTAATGTGGCATTGGGCGGCGGGTTGATTACCGATATCCCACTCGAACGCCCCGGTTCACTCGACCACCGTCGCAAAGCGCAGGCGCATCGGCTCACCCAGACCATCGCCATCGAGAGCGGATCCTTGATGCACAAAATATTTCGCACACGTTCCATGAAGATCAATTCCGCCCATCATCAGGCCGTAGGCGACCTCGCGCCGATGCTGCGCGCTACCGCTCGCACTTCCGACGGAATTGTAGAGGCGATTGAACTGAACAAAGCAGAAGCCAAAAATAGCCCCTTCCTTCTGGGCATGCAGTTTCACCCCGAACGATTGTGGGAACGTTACCCGGAATTCCTGAAACCGTTCCGGGCCTTCATCAAAGCCTGCCGCGCCTAGATCAGGCGCTCGATCCGCTTGCGCAAACGACCGTTGCTGGCGATTAATTCGTAGGTGTACTTACCTCGCAATGGTCTCCGCCAAAATTCGCCTCCGGCACATTCGAGAATCAACCCTCCGGCCGCAATATCCCAGAGGCTAATCCCGTTCTCGCGATAAGCATCCAGCCGGCCGGCGGCGGTCCAGGTGAGCGCCAGTGCTGCACTGCCCATCAGTCGCACCTTAAGCACGCGCTGGTACAAGCGTGCGAAGAGCGGCAGATTGCGTTTTAAAGTCGTCTTGGATTTGGCAAAGCCAATCGAGACCACCGAACTCTCCAGATTATCCGTTTCGCTCACGCGAATCACGCGGCCATTCAAGCGTGCTTTGCCGCCGCTCTTGGCCGTCCACATTTCGTCCAGAAACGGATCATACACCACGCCTAGTTCGGTGAGGTAATCATCCCAATGCCCGTTGGATGCCGGTAACCGGCGCTGCAACGCAATGCACACACATGCATGCGGCAGGCCGCGACTGAAATTCACCGTGCCATCAATTGGATCCACCACCCAACGCCATTCAGCGCCCGTATCCCCGATCGTGCCTTCCTCGCCAAGAATAGCAATCTCCGGAAATGCCTTCCGCAAATCGCGCTCAATCTTCCGTTGACTTCGTTCATCCAGTTCCAGCTTGATGTCATGTGCCGTCTGCTGGTTGATGCGCTTATGCGATCGCAACTGGCGTTTGAGAAAATGTCCCACTTTGCGGGAGACTTTCTCAGCCGTCGCCAGAGCGGCATTGATATTGGGTGCATTCATTTTTTTGGCAGGGCCTCTAGCCGGATCCAACCCTTCGACCGGTAATAAGTCCAGCCCACCTTCTCATAAAGCCAAGTTCTCATTCCAACCAATCGCTCCTGAGATGGAATCAACCTCCAACGTCCACTAAATGGATAGCCCATGTAGTCTCACCCAACTGGCATTACCGATATGCCGGCGGATAGAAACACCGCTTCGGCGCGTTTCATGTGATTAGCACTAGTAACGAGATACACTGTGTCCCAATCCCGTTCTTTCACGAGCTTGAAGAATTTCTCCGCCTCTTCCTGGGTATTTCCACAGACCCCAAGATCGGCCACCTCGGCCCCCTTCAACAATCCCCAACCAGCCATCCATGGACGAAGTCGTTCCGCTTCAGCCCGCCATTGGCCCTCTTTCAAATAGCCGCCACCACCTACGACAAGCACTTTTGATTTTTCCTGCCGAATTAATTCCACACCCGTCATAATCCGATCCGCTCTAGCACTAAAGTCTAGCCCGGTAATCTCATACTCCGAACCAGAGGCAATCCCACCCAACACAACCACCGCATCTGCTTCTGGCAAATCATCCCAATTGGTGCGCGCATACGGCGCTTCTAGGCCGGCTAACAGATATCCGGCCAAGGGTGAGCTGCCAGTGATGAATACAAACAGAAACAAGGCGCC
>WTHG01000315.1:3639-11425 GCA_011523245.1 Verrucomicrobiales bacterium
GATATCCGGCCAAGGGTGAGCTGCCAGTGATGAATACAAACAGAAACAAGGCGCCGGGCACGGCTGCCCACCGATAATGGCGCTTGTAGATCTGCCACACACACAAAGCCAGCAATCCAAGCCACACGATGGCCACTGGTTGCAACAGGGCTTTGATGAGCGCGGCCATTATCAGGCCTCAGATAGATACTCGATCGACTCGCGCGTTTGGCGCTCTTTCTCCTGCCAATCCGCCAATCGATCCTTAGCTTCCTGCAGCACGTCCTCGGGCGCTCGCTCGGTGAATTTCGGATTGTTCAGCTTTGCCCCTGCCTTATCGATTTCCTTAGTAATCTTTTGCAATTGCCCTTCCAAGCGCGCTTTCTCGGCCTCCACATCGATCAAGCCATCGAGTGGCAGGAATAGTTCGCCCAGCGCCGAGCGCGAGGCCGGGGTACCTTTGCGTGGCGCGTAGTCCGGATTCACCTCAAGCCCTTCTGCGTTCAACAAGCTTTGGATGACCTCCGCTTCATACGGATCCAGCGTACCGGCCGGTTTAAGAATGTAATCCACTTTTTTTGCAAACGGGATGTTACCAATAGTGCGTAGGTTGCGACCCGCCGTCACAAGTTGGTGTTTGGCACCAACCAGTAAATCCACCGTTTCTTCCAATCCGTAAAACGTCATGAAATCCTCATCAAGCACCGTCGGCCAATGAGCGGTCATGATGGTTTCGCCGCCTTGATCGGCAGGCATGTCTTCGGAGTAACCAAGCCCGTGCCAGAGTTCTTCGGTAATAAACGGCAGGAATGGATGAAAAAGCCGCAGGGTGTGGCCCATCACGAAATCAAACACGGCCAGTACGTTCGCCTTACGAGCGGCATCCTCGCCGAAGAAAGTGGCCTTACAGCTTTCCACGTACCAGTCGCAAAACTCGCTCCAGAAAAAACGGTACAACGCCCCGGTGGCATCAGTGAACCGATAGGCTTTAAACGCAGCCGTCACCTCACGGATCGCCTGGTCCAGACGACGCATGATCCATTTGTCATCACTGGTAAGCAGCGCGGGATTGATTTCACCTTCGATTTCACCGCCCTGCATCTGGCGGAAACGACAGGCGTTCCACAGCTTGTTGCAGAAGTTGCGGCCGAGCTCCACGTCCTTTTCATCGAAGAGCACATCCAATCCCTGCGGCGCGCTGCGCATGGTGCCAAAGCGCAGAGCGTCCGCGCCGTACTTGGCAATAAGCTCTAGCGGATCTGGCGAGTTACCGAGGCTCTTGGACATCTTCCGGCCTTTCTTGTCGCGGATGATGCCGGTGAAATAGACGTTACGAAAAGGCAGATCCCCCTTCCATTCGTAGCCGGCCATGATCATGCGCGCGACCCAGAAGAAAATAATGTCCGGCCCCGTCACCAGATCGGTGGTGGGGTAAAATTTCTTGAGCGTCTCCGTGTCGTCCGGCCAACCCATTGTGGCAAATGGCCACAGCCATGAGCTGCACCACGTGTCGAGCACATCCGGGTCCTGCACCCAGCCCTCGCCCACCGGTGCCTCCAGACCGCAGTGAATTTCCTCACCGCGATACCACACCGGAATTCGGTGACCCCACCAGAGCTGGCGGCTGATGCACCAGTCCTGCAGACCGCCCATCCAATAGTCATAGGTCTTGGACCAGCGTTCGGGGTAAAACTTCATGGAGCCATTGGCCACGCAGTCGCGCGCCTCCTGCTGGCTTGGGTACTTGAGAAACCACTGCTCAGAAAGGCGCGGCTCAATCGGCACATCAGCGCGTTCGCTGAAACCGACGTTGTTCTTGTAATCCTCCGTCTTGATCAGCGCACCCAGTTCGTCCAGTTTGGCAGACGCCGCCTTGCGCGCCTCGAACCGATCCAGCCCCGCCAGTTCTGTGCCAGCCAGATCGTTCATCTTCCCATCCGCCGCGATCACTTCGAGGGCCTCCACGCCGTGGCGTTGGCCGATCTCGAAGTCCGCCTTGTCGTGTGCAGGCGTGACCTTCAAGACGCCGGTGCCAAACTCAATATCGATGTGCTCATCGGCCACGATCGGCAAATGCGCCTGGTTCTCTATCGGCAACGGCCGAATCGCGTGTTTGCCGATCAGATGCCCGTAACGCGGGTCCTTGGGATTCACCGCAATCGCTGTGTCGCCGGGAATCGTTTCCGGGCGCGTGGTCGCTATCTCCAGCCATGTGCCGGGCTCCTCAACCACCTGCACCTTGAAATAAAAGAGCTGGCTGTTCTGCTCTTTCATAATCACCTCTTCATCCGAGAGGGCGGTCAAACTTTTCGGGCACCAGTTCACCATGCGTTTGCCGCGATAGATAAGGCCTTTCTCGTAGAGATCCACAAACACACGCTGCACACATTGCGTGTATTCTTCATCCATCGTGAAACGCAGGCGCGACCAGTCGCAGCTCGCACCGAGCTTCTTTAACTGCTCAATGATGATGCCGCCGTGTTTCTCTTTCCATTCCCAGATATGCTCGAGTAACTGCTCGCGCCCCAGCTCATCACGATGGCGCATGGCGCCTTCTTTAATCAGTTTACGCTCCACCACACTCTGCGTGGCAATACCCGCGTGATCCGTGCCCGGCAGCCACAACACTTCCTTGCCGTCCATGCGCGCTTTGCGGGCGAGAATGTCCTGGATCGTGTTGTTCAACACATGCCCCATGTGCAGCACGCCCGTAACATTCGGTGGCGGGATCACAATTGAATAACCCGGTCGTTTGTCGCTCACCCGCGCCGGGTCAGCAGTGAAGCAATCGTGTTCCTGCCAAAACGAGTACCACTTCGTTTCAACTGCCTGAGATTCGTAAGCCTTAGGAATTTCCGCCATGGGTTTTTGAGTTGAGCTGGGGCGCCGTCGAAGATTACTTCTTCAACAGACGTAACTCGATGCTGTCTAGCAAAGCCTGCAGGCTGGCATCGATAATGTTCTCGTTTACGCCCACCGTGTACCAACGTTCCTTGCCATCGGTGGACTCAATGAGCACGCGCGTCTTGGCCGCCGTGCCAGAGCCGCGCGAAGAATTCAAAATGCGTACCTTGTAATCGGTGAGCTTCACTTTTTTAAGCACGGGATAAAACCCGCGCAAGGCATTGCGAAGCGCCTGATCAAGCGCATTCACCGGGCCATCGCCATCAGCCACCGTGTGGGCGGTCTTGTCCCCCACACGCACTTTGACTGTAGCCTCGCAAACATGGTCCACCGCATCACCGCGCATGGACACGTGATAGGCCTCCAAATGAAACGCCGACTCTACGCGACCCAGTGCCTTGCGGATCAACAACGCGAGCGACCCTTCGGCCCCTTCATAATCGTAGCCGAGATGCTCCTGCTCTTTTACGCGGGAAAGAATCGTCTTGAGTTCAGGCGTGTCGTTATTAATCCGTATGCCCATCTCTTGGGCCTTCATCACGATGTTACTGCGCCCAGCCAAATCACTGACCAGAATGCGACGCTGATTCCCCACCACATCCGGGTTGGTGTGCTCGAAACTGTGCGCCACCTTTTGCACGGCATTCACATGCATGCCGCCCTTGTGCGCGAACGCCGTGCCACCGACCCACGGCTGGCGACGGTCGGGAATTAAATTGGCCACCTCATCCACAAAACGCGACAGGTCGCGTAGCTTCTTGATCCGCCCTTTGGGAATGGATCGTCGGCCCATCTTCAGGGAAATATTGGGAATGGCACTGATGAGGTTGCAATTGCCCGTGCGCTCGCCGTAGCCATTCACCGTGCCTTGCACATGCGTGGCGCCCTGCTCCACAGCGGCGATGGCGTTGGCCACGGCCAAGCCAATATCGTTGTGCGTGTGGATGCCCACCTCACAGGAAAGCTCCTTGCGGGCCGCCGCCGTGATCTCCGCCACTTCACTGGGGAGCGTGCCGCCGTTGGTGTCGCACAAGACCACAAAATCCGCGCCGGCTTTCTCGGCCGCCTTCCAGGTGGCCATGGCGTATTCGGGATCGTCCTTATAACCGTCCAAGGCATGCTCGGCATCGTAGATCACCTTGCGTCCGTTCTTTTTGAGGAACGCAATAGTGTCCGCAATCATGGCCAAATTTTCCTTCGGCGTGGTGCGCAGTACTTCCTTCACATGCAACAGCCACGTCTTGCCGAAGATGGTCACCACCGGCGTTTTGGCGTCGATCAACAGCTTTACCTGCGGATCGTCCTTGGCATCGATCTTCTTCCGACGCGTAGATCCAAAGGCAGCAATCTGGGCATTCTTCCACTTGCGTTTGGCAGCTTGCTTGAAGAATTCGATATCTTTTGGATTACTCCCCGGCCAGCCGCCTTCCACATAGTGCACACCAAAGGCATCAAGCTTCTCGGCCACGCGCAATTTGTCCGCCACCGAAAAACTCACCCCTTCGCCCTGCGTACCATCCCGCAAGGTCGTGTCATAAATTTCCACCAAGCCTTTGCTCATTTACCCCGATTCACGGGAGGCGTGTTCTACGCCAAAGGCATTCTTCTTGCAAACCTCAATCGGCCTATTTCAGGGGTTTTAAGCCGGATTCGGCAGCTTCCGCTGGGGCGGGAACTGAAAACGCGCCTGCACCGGTCTGCTTACCGGATGATCCTCACCCGCATCAATCATCTTGCGAATCTGGTCAAACCACCAGCCGGCCTGTGGCATCCGGCGGCGGCGCCGTTGTACAGGGCGGGTCACGGGGTTGCGGTCAAATCCGAGTTCGAGTTGTTCATTTCGTTCGTTGTACATGTTGTGCTCCTTGACTTGAGTTAATCTCTGCGCAGAGCCTGACAGACATGGTTAGACATTTACTGTCCTATGCAAAAAAAATTTCGTTTCCGGAGAAAACATCGTTAGGTTTCGCCACGCATGGCCTTGCACTTGCACAATACACTCAGTCGCTCAGTCGAACCGTTTATGCCTCTGGATGCATCCGGCAAATCAGTGGGGATGTATTGTTGCGGCCCCACAGTGCATGACTTTGCACACATCGGGAACTTCCGCACCTTTGTATTTGCCGATCTTGTCCGACGTTATTTGGAGTTTCGTGGCTACCAAGTCAACCACGTGATGAACATTACGGACGTGGAAGACAAGATCATCCGACGCGTTCGCGAGCAATCCACCACCCTAGCAGAATATACCGCCAAATATACGGACGCCTTTTTTGAGGATCTCCAGACCCTCAACTGCGTGGAACCTCATCATATTCCCAAGGCCACCAATTACATCCCGGAGATGATCGATCTCATAACCCGTCTAATAGAACGAGGCATCGCCTATCAGGCTCCGGATCAGTCGATCTATTTTTCGATTGAGAAATACCAGGGTTGCGGATGCCAGTACGGCCAACTCGCGAACTTGAATTTCGACGAAATGCGCCAGGGCGACCGCGTGAGTGAAGACGAATACGAAAAAGAATGCGTCGCTGATTTTGCCCTCTGGAAGGCGCGTGTGCCCGAGGATGGCGAGGTGTACTGGCCCAGTCCGTGGGGCGAAGGTCGGCCTGGTTGGCACATCGAGTGCAGTGCCATGAGCATGAAACTACTCGGCACCAGCTTCGATCTCCATCTCGGCGGCGAAGACCTTGCCTTTCCCCATCACGAGGATGAGATCGCCCAAAGCGAGGGCGCAGCAGTACAGGAAGATGGCCGGTCGTTTGTGAAATACTGGCTTCACGGCGCGCATCTTTTGGTCGAGGGCAAAAAGATGAGTAAAAGCCTCGGCAACTTTTTTACCCTGCGTGATCTCACGGATCAGGGCTACAACGGCCGCGAAATCCGACAGCTCATGATCAGTGCTCATTATCGCGAGACCTTTAACTTCACGCTGGACGGCCTAGCCGGCGCGCGCACGGCCCTGAACCGCATTCACGAATGCGTCACCAAACTCCGCGATCAGGCCGGCGACACGACCGCCGATCCGGCCCCACAGGTCCTCGAACAATTCACCGGCGCCATGGACGACAACCTCAATGTCTCCAGCGCGTGGGCTGCTGTATTTGATTGGGTCCGCGATTGCAACCGCCGCCTCGTTGACGGCACCCTAGATACCGCCGGGGCCGCTGCGGAATTAGCTGCATGGGAACGGATCGATTCCGTGCTGGGTGTGGGCCAAGCCGACGAAGCCGCCCCCGAAGCGTTGGTGGCTCTGATGCACGAACGCACCGAAGCCCGCGCTGCCAAGGATTTTGCCCGGGCGGACGCCATCCGCGATGAACTCAGCGAGCAAGGCTGGGCAATCGAGGACACCCCTAACGGCCCGCGCCTGAAACGTTCCTGATATGGCCGGCTGTTTCATTACCTTCGAAGGCACCGAGGGCTGCGGTAAATCCACCCACATCAAAAAGCTCGCACGCCGATTGGAAGACGAGGGCCATACTGTGCGGACTCTGCGCGAACCCGGCGGCACCGAGAGCGGTGAATCCATTCGCCACCTCCTTAAGCACGGCCCAGAAGAACTCACTGCCGAAGCCGAACTCTTACTCATGAACGCCAGTCGCGCCCAGTTGGTGCGCGAGGTAATCCGCCCTGCCATCGCCGCGGGCGAGATTGTGTTATGCGATCGTTTTTACGATTCCACCACAGTCTATCAGGGAACCGGCCGCGGTCTGGATGCAGCTCACGTGCAGGCTGTGATCGATTTTGCTGTGGGCGATACCCGTCCGGATCTTACATTGCTTCTACAAATCCCCCTAAAAACTAGCGAAGAACGGCGGGCTCGTCGCTCAGAGACCGACCGTTTCGAACAGGCTGATCGCACTTTTTTTGAACGCATTGAAGCCGGCTACACGGCTCTGGCGGCCGCCGAATCGAACCGCATCTGCGTTATTGAGGCCAATCAACCGCTGGATACCGTGACCACGGCCATTTGGCGAATCGTCAGCGATCTCCTAAAAAGTGATAAAAGCCGTTGACACTTTACCCCGATCCGGTAGTCTCCCACTCCCTTTTTCACATGGCAAATCAGGTAAAAATAACGATTAAGAAGGTCAAAGACCTAAAGCCGGACGAGAAGCGTGAATGGAAGCGCGACTACCTTTCCCGGAAAACGGCCCGTAAAACCGCGCATAATGACCGTGTGCGCGAAAATCTGACTAACCTCCGCCGTTCCCTCCGCAAGGCAGTGGAAACCAAAGACTCAGCCAAGGCCGGCGAGACTCTAAAAGCCATGTACAGCGCACTGGATCGCGCCGCCAAGGTGGGAGTGATCCACAAGCGGGCGGCAGGGCGCCGCAAGAGCCGCTATACAGCGCAGGTAAAAGCCATCGCGGCCTAAACCGTTTTTCTAAAGCGCCCCGCCGAAAGGCCGGGTGCTTTTTTATTGCCCAAATACCTCCGGCCGCTAGAACGCGCCCATGTATTACTTCTTTATCGCCCTGTTCCTGTGCGCCTTATCGCTGAGTGCCGGTCGCCAACCCAACGTCATTGTCATCTTCACTGACGATCAAGGCTCGGTGGATTTGAACTGTTACGGATCTAAGGATCTCACCACTCCGCATATTGATTCCCTCGCCAAACGTGGCGTGCGGTTCACGCAATTTTATGCCGCCGCACCAGTCTGTTCCCCCTCACGTGCCGGCCTGTTGACTGGACGTTATCCCGTTCGCGCCGGCATGCCTGGAAACGCCGGCTCCACCAAGGGCCGTCCCGGACTGGCTCCAGACGAAGTGACTCTTGCTGAAACCTTCAAGGCCGCCGGCTACGCCACCGCGCACATTGGCAAATGGCATCTGGGCTACACGCCCGAGACCATGCCCAACGGTCAGGGTTTCGATTACTCCTTCGGCCACATGGG
>WTHG01000452.1 GCA_011523245.1 Verrucomicrobiales bacterium
CATCTTGTGTGGATTACAGCGTTTGCCTGGATCGAAAGCCTTCCGCAGAAGTTGCATGGCTTCGAGGTCAGCCTTGGCGAATTGCCGTGACATGAAATCAATCTTTTCCGCCCCAATTCCGTGCTCGCCGCTGACACTGCCTCCTAGCTCAACACATTTACTGAGGATAGCGTCCCCCGCGGCTAACGCGCGTTTTACTTCCTCAGGCTTGCGTTCATCAAAGAGGATGAGTGGATGAATATTGCCATCCCCGGCATGAAACACGTTGGGAATTCGCAAACTGTATTCTTCGCTGGTGGCTTGAATAAATCGCATGATTTCAGGGACACGGCTGCGTGGCACAACGCCATCCTGTGTGACGTAATTGGGGCTCAGGCGGCCGACGGCCCCAAAGGCGCGTTTGCGGCATTTCCAAATCGCGGTGCGCTCAGTATCATCAGCCGCTGTACGAACCTCGCGCGCACCATTGGCTTGGCAGATGGACTCTACTTGCCGGCCTTGCGCCTCTACACCACCGGCAAGGCCATCGAGTTCCACGATTAATACTGCCCCTGCGTCCAACGGAAACCCAAACTGGTAGGCCTCCTCAACGGCCGCGGTAATGAGTTGATCCATCATCTCAAGGGCGGCGGGTACGATCCCGGCGCTGATGATGTTGCTGACAGTCTGGCTTGCGTCATCCACGCTGTCAAATACACCCAAAAATGTTTTGAATGTAGCGGGCTTAGGCGTAAGCCTAACCAGTACCCGGGTGACCACCCCAAACATTCCCTCGCTACCAATCACAGCACCGCGAAGATCTAATCCCGCAACATCTTCTCCTCCATGGGGTTTTGTGCCAAACCACTCGACGCTACCATCAGGCAATATCATTTCATAGCCGAGCACATGATTGGTGGTTACCCCGTTTTTGAGTGTATGCGGGCCGCCCGCATTGGTGGCTATATTGCCTCCGATGGTACAGGCCGATTGGCTGGAAGGGTCGGGGGCAAAAAATAAACCATGCGGTGCTGCCTCGCGAGTAATCCACGCATTCACACAGCCGGCTTCCACTAAGGCGCGTTGATTGCGTGGGTCGACTTCAAGGACGCGATTCATGCGCGTCAAGGCGATCATCACGCCTCCATCGACGGCAAGCACCGTGCCGCTAAGGCTCGTGCCAGCTCCGCGGGGGATGATGGGGAGTTCGTGTTTGGCGCAAAATTTGATGACGTTAACGACATCTTCAGTGGTTCGTGGCAATACAACCGCAGTGGGTAGGTTTTTCTGCATGGTGTAGGCATCGCATTCGTACACCAGTAATTCATCTTCGCTTGCAAGCACCGCGTCTTTGCCACATAGGGCGCGCAACTGGGAGGCGAGTTCGGATTGCGTCATGAGCGCTCACTTTGCCCAAAACCGTTGCTGCTGTCGAGCGAAGCAGCTAGGCTGCGCCGGATGACAGCGCAGATTTTTACGCCACCTCAACGCCTCCTCATGGGACCAGGCCCCAGTGATGTGCCGCCTTCCGTACTCAAGGCAATGGGGCAAAGTTTGGTCGGACATCTGGATCCCTCTTTTGTCGGGATGATGGAAGAGATCAAGGCCATGCTGCGGCAGGTGTTTCTAACGAAAAACGAAATGACGTTCCCTATCAGCGGTACTGGCAGTGCGGGGATGGAGTTTTGTTTCGCGAACCTAATCGAGCCGGGCGACGAAGTGGTAATTGGTGTTAATGGCGTTTTTGGCACACGCATGGCCGATGTGGCGGCCCGGTGTGGGGCTGAGGTGGTGAAGGTGGAGGCTGAATGGGGGAGAATTATTGAGCCTGCGCAAATCACCGAAGCTCTCAATGGCCGAAAACCCAAAGTGGTGGCAATTGTGCACGCTGAAACTTCGACTGGAGCCCTGACGCCGTTGGAGGAAATTTCAAAAATTGTGCATGATGCCGGCGCCTTGTTGCTGGTCGATTCAGTGACCTCCTTGGGAGGTTGCCCGGTTCGCGTTGATGATTGGGGA
Organism: Verrucomicrobiales bacterium; assembly: GCA_011523245.1. GTDB lineage: Bacteria > Verrucomicrobiota > Verrucomicrobiia > Limisphaerales > UBA1100 > UBA1100. The sequence goes on from WTHG01000452.1 coordinate 1,999, forward strand.
ATTGATGCAATTTATAGCGGTACGCAGAAATGCCTGAGTTGCCCCCCAGGGTTGGCACCTGTTTCTCTAAGTGACCGTGCCATGAAGGTAATTGCTCATCGGGCGTCCGGGGTTCAAAGTTGGTACCTGGACGTTAATCTTCTGGCCAATTATTGGGGGGAAGGGGCGCGTGTTTATCATCACACGGCTCCGATTTCGATGAATTATGCCCTGCATGAGTCGTTGCGATTGGTGCTGGAAGAAGGGATGGGAAACCGCTGGTCTCGTCACGAGGCTAATCATGTTCGCCTAAGAAAAGGTCTGGCTGAACTAGGTTTGGGCATTGCCTCGCAGGAAGGGCATCAACTATGGCAACTCAACGCCGTCACTGTGCCGGAAGGGGTTGATGAAGCCGGTGTCCGCAAATCATTGTTGGACGATCACGGCATTGAGATTGGGCCTGGGCTCGGGCCGTTGGCTGGTAAAGTATGGCGCATTGGGCTTATGGGGTATTCGTCCAGCGAAAAGAATGTGGATCGTGTGCTCGCAGCACTTAAGTCTTTGTTGTAACGCCCCTCAGCAGGCCGTTAATTCGAGTGAAGTGTTCGACAGGGAAACCCATGGCCAGCTTCGTTTGATAATCGGCGTCAATGGGGTTATTGAGCTGACGAATGGCGGCCCATTGATCTGAATCTATTAACCCGCGAACCCAGGCAGGAAAAGGGGAGGTTGGCACGGGGTAATCACTGCCGTGAACCAATCGAGAAGCAAGGAGTTGATTTTCTAAACAGGGCCTTAGGCCATGGCTTCGCGTTAGAACATTCAAGGCGCTGCTGTCTGCGAATAAATTTGAATGATCAGCCATCATTTCAATGAGTCTTGGAAGATAGTTGGGATCGGTTAAGCCACTGTCGGTGGCGGCGTGTGCGGCGATTACGTTTACACCGCATTCC
>WTHG01000534.1 GCA_011523245.1 Verrucomicrobiales bacterium
GGCTAGAGCCGGGCCAATTTGAGGTGGTCTATCACAGCGTGACCGATCAGCATCATCTGGCATTGTACGCCATGTACGGCAAACATTTCAAAAGGCATGCCGGCCGCTGGCGGCGTGAGGGAGGGTTAGATTCGAATTTTGAATGGGTGGCCGGCCGAATTGTCCGCGGGCAGCAGGCTGTCCAGAACACCGAACTTAATTCCATGCGCGCGTGGTTTTCGCGGGTTGGCCGTCGGCTGGAGCAGGACGTCCATATACCGTTTTACGAGGCCCAGAAAATGATGGCCACCTTCATGGGCGATACGCGTATTGTGCGGCGGGAACCGTTTGTCTCGGAGGACCTCGTGCAGCGCACGCTAGCGCAAACTCAGCTGCAGCCAGGCGACATCATCCTCGAGCGGCGCAACTGGTATTTGTCCAACGCGTTCCTGCCCGGCTTTTGGCCGCACTGCGCATTGTATGTGGGCACGCCCAAGGAACTGGAAGCGATTGGCATTGATTACAGCGAACTAGATGCCGAGGCGCGCGAGGCACACCAACAGCCCGAGAGCGGGCATCCCCGCGTGATTCTCGAGGCTATGAGCGAGGGCGTCGTGTTCACCAGTGCTGAACATTCCATGCATGCGGATTACGTGGCCGTGCTCCGGCCGCGCCTGACCACCGCGCAAAAGGCGGAGGTCATCCGCAATGCTTTTCGCTATCACGGACGCCCTTACGATTTCGGATTTGATTTCACCGATGAAAGTAAACTGGTGTGCAGCGAGCTGCTTTACTATTCCTTCGGTGACAAGCTAAAATTCGACCTCGAATCGGTGCTTGGCAAAAGCGTGGTGACGCCGGTGGGGATCATGAACAAGTTCGTACGCGAACGCGGCACGCCGGACGCTGAGATGGATTTTGTGCTGTTCCTCGACACGCCGCCCGGCCAGAACTTGGCCCGGCTTGCTACGGTGGAGGACTGCTGCGAATCGGCCAAGCGCCCCAAGGGGTTCAACGAATAATCCGCATACCGCGGGGGATTATACGTTGAACTTGAACAAGATTACGTCGCCGTCCTGCACTACGTAGTCTTTGCCTTCCTGCCGGTAGAGCCCTTTTTCCTTGGCGCCCAGCACCGAGCCGTTGGCGATCAGGTCCTCGTAACCAACGGTCTCGGCTTTGATGAAGCCGCGCTCGAAATCGGTGTGGATCACGCCGGCGGCCTGCGGGGCGGTGTCGCCGATGTGAATGGTCCACGCGCGCGTCTCTTTCGGACCGCAGGTGAAATAGGTGCGGAGCCCGAGCAAATGATAGGCGGCGCGGATCAGCAGGCCCACGCCACTTTCCTCGACGCCAAGGTCGGCCAGAAATTCTTTTGCCTCCTCTTCGTCGAGATCGGCCAGCTCACTCTCGATCTGGGCGCTGATGACCACTGTTTCGCAGCCGTGATTTTCGCGGCCATAGGCGCGCACAGTTTCCACATGCGGATTGTTGTCGGCCGTGGCTAGGTCGCCATCCTGCACATTTGCAGCAAAGATGGTTGGCTTGGCGGTGAGGAGAAACAGGGATTTGGCGACCGGTTGCTCCTCTTCTTCCAGCTCAAACGTGATGGCCGGTTTGCCGGCGTCTAAATGCGGTTCCAGCTTTTGGGCGAGCGCGAATTTGGCGGCGGCCTCCTGATCATTACGTTTGGCGTCCTTCTCCAGCTTGGGCATCTGCCGGCGCAGGCTATCCAAATCGGCCAGAATCAACTCGGTGGTGATCGTTTCAATATCGCGCACCGGATCGACGCTGCCGGCGACGTGATGGATTTCACTGTCCTCAAAGCAGCGTACCACTTGCACGACGGCATCTACTTCGCGAATGTGGCTGAGGAACTGGTTGCCCATGCCTTCGCCTTGCGAAGCGCCGGCCACTAGTCCGGCGATGTCCACAAACTCCACCGCGGCCGGGATGATCTCAGCCGAATCCTCAATCGCCGCCAGCGGCTTGAGTCGGGCATCGGGCACCGTTACCACTCCGACATTGGGGTCGATCGTGCAAAACGGATAATTGGCAGACTCCGCCTTGCGCGTGCGGGTCAGCGCATTAAACAGCGTTGATTTACCAACATTCGGCAGCCCAACAATACCAGCTCGTAACATGGGGCGCGGAGGATAGGGGAAATAAAGATTGGGTGAAAGTATTTAGCCGCGGGCCGCCTGACGGAATCGTTCCTTCAGCTCCGGCACGCCTTCGTCGATGGCGGCCATGATTTCGTGGATTTCCACCTTGGGGAAGCGTTTGCGAAATTCCTTCAGATTCGGGGCGGCTGTGTCCTCGTCCATTTTGTTGGCGGCGACCAAGTGTGGTTTGTTGAGCATGTCCGAATCGTACTGATCCAGTTCGAACAGAAGTTTTTCGTAATCATCCCACGGCTTGCGGTCATCGATGCCGGCCATGTCGAGGATCAGGCAGAGCGTGTCGCAGCGGCGGATGTGGCGGAGAAACTCGTGCCCGAGCCCGACGTTGTTGTGGGCGCCCTCGATGATGCCGGGGATGTCGCATACTGTGTAGCGTTCCCAGCCGTCCATTTCCACCACGCCAATCTGCGGATGCAGGGTGGTGAAAGGGTACGGGGCGATCTTGGGTTTGGCGTGGGAAATGGCATTAAGCAGCGTGCTCTTGCCGGCGTTGGGATAGCCGACCAGCCCGATATCGGCGACCATGCGCAGCTCGAAGAAGTAATGTCCCTCCGTGCCGGCTTCGCCGGGCTGAGAATGGCGTGGGGCCTGATTGGTGGAGGACGTAAAGTGATGGTTGCCTTTGCCGCCGCGGCCGCCGGTGCAGAGAACAAATTGCTGCCCGTCCTCGGTGAGATCGGCGATCATCTCAGCATCTTCGCCGATGGCGAGTTTGGGCTTTTCGGGTTTAGCCGCCTCATTTT
>WTHG01000030.1 GCA_011523245.1 Verrucomicrobiales bacterium
GGCGTGCTTCAAGGCTACGCCGCGCCGGGAGATTGGCAAACGAAAAGAGCCGGACTAAACCTCGCCCTTTTTCACGAGCGCACAACCGTACTCGCGATTGAGGCGGGCGATGAAATCCAGCGAGATTTCTTTCGGGCAAGCCGCCTCGCACGAGCCGGTGACCGTGCAGTTGCCGAAGCCCTCGTCATCCATCTGCTGCACCATGGCCAGAGCGCGGCGTTCGCGTTCGGGCTGGCCCTGCGGCATGAGGCTGAGATGGGAAACTTTCGCGGCCACAAACAACATCGCACTGGCATTTTTGCACGCCGCCACGCATGCGCCGCAGCCGATGCATTGGGCGGCGTCCATGGCGAGGTCAGCATCATCCTTTGGGATGGGCGTGGCGTTGGCGTCCGGCACGCTGCCGGTGCGCACACTGATAAACCCGCCGGCCTGTTGGATGCGGTCAAATCCCGTGCGGTCCACCACCAAGTCGCGATGCACGGGAAACGCCGTTGCGCGCCAGGGCTCGATGGTGATGGTCATGCCATCGCTGAAATGGCGCATGTGCAACTGGCATGCCGTTGTGCCCTGCTGACCGCCGTGGGGCGCGCCGTTGATGACCATCGAGCAGGAGCCGCAGATGCCTTCGCGACAATCGGAATCAAACGCAATCGGTTCCTTACCCTCTTCAATGAGGCCTTCATTGACTACATCGAGCATCTCAAGGAACGACATGTCGGTGTCGATGCCATTGGCGTCGTATTCCTCGAACCGGCCATGGTCGTCGGCGTTGTCCTGCCGCCACACCTTTAGTTTTAAGTTCAGCTCCTTGCCCATTATTTGTAACTCCGCTGGGTCATTTTCACCTCCTCGTACTGCAGATCTTCCTTATGCAATTCGGGAGCGTTACCTTCGCCCTTGTATTCCCATGCGCTAACATACGAATAATTCACGTCATCGCGCTTGGCCTCCCCTTCTTCCGTTTGGTGTTCAGTGCGAAAATGGCCGCCACAGGATTCCTCACGTTGCAAGGCATCCCGGCACATCAACTCGCCAAACTCAAGGAAGTCTGCCACGCGACCAGCCAACTCGAGGCTTTGGTTGAGCGACCCGTTCTCGCCGGGCACATTGAGGTTGCTCCAAAATTCCTCGCGCAAGGCGGGGATCTTTTGAATGGCCTCCTCCAAGCCGGCGGCATCGCGGGCCATGCCGCATTTTTCCCAAATGATCTTTCCCAGCTCGCGGTGGAAGGACGTTGGCGTGCGCCGACCCTTGATGGACAGCATCCGATCGATGCGCCCGCGCACTTCTTCCTCCACCCCAGCAAACTCGCTACCGTCCACGCTGGGTCGGTCATCCGGGCCTATCTCGGCAAGGTACTGGCCAATCGTGTATGGCAACACAAAATAACCGTCCGCCAGCCCCTGCATCAGCGCGCTGGCGCCGAGGCGGTTGGCGCCGTGATCGGAGAAGTTGGCCTCACCGATTACGTATAGTCCGGGCACGTTGCTCATCAAATTGTAATCCACCCACAGGCCGCCCATCGTGTAATGCACGGCGGGATAAATGGTCATCGGGTTTTGGTACGCGTTGCTGCCGGTGATCTTCTCGTACATGTCGAACAGGTTGCCGTACCGTTCGCGCACTGCGCCTTCCCCCATGCGATTGATGGAGTCGGCAAAATCTAAATACACACCGAGCCCGCTGGGCACCACGCCACGGCCGTCATCGCACGCTTCCTTGGCGTTGCGCGAAGCTACATCGCGCGGGACAAGGTTACCGAAGCTGGGATACTTGCGCTCGAGAAAATAATCGCGGTCCACATCAGCCACATCGCTGGCCTTCAGCTCGCCTTTGCGAATTTGCTTAGCCACTTCTTGGCTCTTGGGTACCCACACACGGCCGTCGTTCCGTAGCGATTCACTCATCAAGGTGAGCTTGCTCTGATGATCGCCGCTGACCGGGATGCAGGTGGGATGAATCTGCGTGTAGCACGGATTGGCGAAGGCCGCACCACGTTTGTGTGCGCGATGCGTCGCCGTGACGTTGCAGCCCATCGCGTTAGTGGAGAGATAAAAGACATTGCCGTACCCACCGGTGGCCAGCACCACGGCGTGCGCCGAGTGGCGGCTGATCTCGCCTGTGACCATGTCGCGCACCACGATGCCCTTGGCGTGGCCATCGACCAATACCACGTCTAGCATCTCCGTGCGGGGGTGCATCGTTACCTTGCCGAGGCCGATCTGGCGACTGAGCGCGGAGTACGCGCCAAGCAATAGCTGCTGCCCCGTTTGGCCTCGCGCATAAAAAGTACGGCTCACCTGCGCCCCGCCAAAGGAGCGATTGGCCAACAGGCCGCCATACTCGCGCGCAAACGGCACGCCCTGCGCGGCGCATTGATCGATGATATTCGCGCTCACCTGAGCGAGGCGATAGACGTTGGCTTCGCGTGAGCGGTAGTCGCCGCCTTTCACCGTGTCGTAAAACAACCGGTACACCGAGTCGCCATCGTTCTGGTAATTCTTGGCAGCATTGATGCCGCCCTGCGCGGCGATGGAGTGCGCGCGCCGCGGGCTGTCCTGATAACAGAAACAATGCACATTGTAGCCCAACTCCGCCAGCGATGCCGCCGCCGAGGCACCGGCCAGCCCGCTGCCCACCACAATCACCTCGTACTTCCGCTTGTTGGCGGGATTCACCAGCTTCAGGTCAAAGCGATGCTTGTCCCATTTCTGGGCCATCGGACCGGACGGAATGTGGGCGTCGAGGTTCATCTATTTAACAAAGCCCGCGAGCACCGCCACGGGAATGGAAATGTAGCCGAGGAAAATGAGGACCGCCACCAGAGGCGCGCCGCAGTCCATCCATTTTCCGTAGTTCTTGTTCTTCAAACCGAGCGACTGAAACATCGCGCTGAGCCCGTGGCTGAGATGCACGCACAGCAGCCCAATCGCCACCACGTAAAAACCAACCACCCACGGCACCTTGAAGCCGTTGACCACCATTCGGTATACGTCAGACGCATTCTCGCCCTCAGCACCTTCACCATCCGGCAGCGGGGACACGAACGCCGTCTGGTTGTCATCGTCGGTTTCGTGCACGTAATACGTTTCGAAATCGCCCTTGAACTCACCAGAGATACCGTTGATCTGAGGCACCTTCCACGTGTAATGCGCCAAATGATAAAACGCAAAGGCGGCAATAATGAGGCCGCTGAAAATCATCGTGCGCGCGGCAAACTTCGCCACAAAATCATCACGCCGATGCTGGTCCACCGGCTCCACAGCACCCACGTACGGCACCTTGCGCGCCTCGCGGTTTTCGGTGGTGAGCTTGATCGCCGACCAAATGTGCAGCCCGGCCATGCCCAACAGCCCCAGCCGAGCCACCCACAATAGAGGCCCGAGGTCATGCAGTTTTTTGGCGTACTCATTGAGCGCCGCCGGCCCGGCGAACACCAGCAAATTACCGAGCAGATGCGCAATAATGAAGCCAAACAGGCCAGCGCCCGTGATGGCCATGAGGTACTTGCGCCCCAGTGAGGTGTTGAAGATGCCCTTAAATAGGTTCATCGGCTGAGGGATGTATCGTACAAATTCGGCCCCATCGTCAAATGAATTGAAAAGCAAAACAAAGTAAAAGGCGATGAATCGCACTCATCGCCTTTTACCAGATGGAATGCCGGCCTTATTCCGCCAACGAAAACTCCACTGAGTCGTCCTTGGCCTCCGCCGCAATCGCGTCGCCCGGCTTGAAATCGCCCTCCAACAACCGCAGCGCTAGCGGATCCAACAGATGCTGCTGGATCGCCCGCTTGAGCGGCCGCGCGCCGAATTGCGGATCGTACCCCGCCTTGGCCAGAAACCTCCGCGCGCTGTCATCCACCGCTAGTGTTAACTGCTGATCAGCCAAACGCGTGTCAACACGGTGGAGCTGAATGTCGATAATCGCGCCTAGCTGCGATTCATCGAGGCTGCCGAAGATGATGCTGTCATCCACGCGGTTTAGAAACTCCGGCCGGAAATGCCGCTTCAACTCATCCATCACACCCGTATGCAGCGCGTCATCCTTGGATTTACCGGCGGCAAAGTGTTCACTGATCAACGGACTACCAACATTGCTCGTCATGATGATGACCGTGTTGCGGAAATCCACCGTGCGCCCCTGGCCATCCGTCAAGCGGCCGTCATCGAGCACCTGCAGCAGCACGTTAAACACATCCGGATGCGCCTTCTCGATCTCGTCGAACAACACTACGCTGTAGGGCCGGCGCCGCACACTCTCGCTGAGCTGCCCGCCTTCCTCGTGCCCCACGTAGCCTGGAGGCGCGCCGATCAAGCGGCTCACGCTATGTTTCTCCATGTACTCACTCATATCGATGCGCGTCATCGCCTGCTCGTCATCAAACAAAAACTCCGCCAAGGCCCGCGCCAGCTCCGTCTTACCCACGCCCGTCGGCCCGAGGAAAATAAAACTGCCCATCGGCCGCTGCGGGTCCTGCAATCCACTCCGCGCCCGGCGCACCGCATTGGCCACGGCGGTCACCGCTCCATTTTGGCCGATTACTCGCTCGTGCAGACGGCTCTCCATCCGCACCAGCTTTTGCCGTTCGCCCTCCAGCATGCGGCTCACGGGGATGCCCGTCCACGTGGCCACCACGCGGGCGACATCGTCCTCGGTCACTTCCTCGCTCAATAAACGGCTGCCGTTTTTTTCATGAATCGCCGTCTCGGCCGCCGCCAGTTTCTCTTCCAGCTTCGGAATGCGCCCATATTGAATCTCCGCCGCCGCCGACAAATCGCCCGTACGCTCGGCCGTTTCCTGATCGCGCCGTGCCGCCTCGATCTGGCCATTGATGATGCTCGCCGCATCAATCGCCGTCTTCTCGTCCTGCCATTGGCCCTTGAGCTTGGCCGCGCGTTCCTTCAAGTCGGCCAACTGTTTCTGCAAATGCGTCAATCGCTCGCGCGATGCATCGTCCTTCTCCTTCTTGAGCGCCGTCTCCTCAATCTCCAGCTGCAAAATCTCGCGCTCCAGCTGATCAATCTCCACCGGCATCGAGTCCAGCTCCATGCGCAAACGCGAGGCCGACTCGTCCATCAAGTCCACCGCCTTGTCCGGCAGAAAACGGTCGGCAATATAGCGGTTGGACAACTGCGCCGCACTCACCAGCGCGCTGTCCTGAATGCGAATGCCGTGGTGCACCTCGTAACGCTCCTTCAGCCCGCGCAAAATCGCGATCGTCTCCTCGACCGTCGGCTCATCCACCGTCACCGGCTGGAAACGACGTTCCAGCGCGGGATCTTTCTCAATGTGCTTACGATACTCATCCAGCGTCGTCGCGCCGATGCATCTCAACTCACCGCGCGCCAACTGCGGCTTCAACATATTTGCCGCGTCCGCGGATCCTTCTGCATTGCCCGCGCCTACAATCGTATGTAGCTCATCGATGAATAAAATGATCTGCCCTTCCGCCGCCGTCACTTCCTTCAGAAACGCCTTCAGGCGATCCTCAAACTCACCGCGATACTTCGCGCCCGCAATCATCGCGCCCAAATCCATGGCCACCAAACGTTTATCCTTCAGCGACTCCGGCACATCGCCGCTCACCACGCGCCGCGCCAGGCCCTCGGCAATCGCCGTTTTACCCACGCCCGGCTCACCAATGAGCACCGGATTATTCTTCGTGCGGCGCGTCAGCACCTGCATCACCCGCCGGATCTCATCGTTCCGGCCAATTACCGGATCAATCTTCCCCTCCCGCGCCAACGCCGTGAGATCCTTGCCGTACTTCTCCAGCGCCCCGAACTTGTCTTCGGGATTCGCATCCGTCACCCGCTGTGAACCGCGCACCTCACCCATTTTCTCCAGCAACACCGCACGCTCCACCCCGTGCTTTGCCCAAATCTTCTTCAACACTGAGCCGCACTCCAGCAATCCCAACAACAAATGCTCGGCACTCAAATATTCGTCGCCCAACTCCTTCGCCTCCCTGGCCGCGCCATCAAACGCCTGCTTCAAGTCACGGCTCAAGAACACGTCACTGCCGCTCGCGCCTTCCACCTTCGCACGCCGGTCCAGCTCCGCATTTAAATCCATCTCCAAGGCCGATAAATCCACCTCCGCCCGCTGCAGCAACGTGGGTACAATCGTGTCCCCCTGCCGTACCAGCGCCAGTGCCAGGTGTGGTCCGTCCAGTTCCTGATGCGAACGGGCCCGCGCCAGTTCCTGCGCCGCCTGCAACGCCTCCTGAGATTTTTGGGTCAATTTATCCATCATGATTTTTCTCCTCCTTGTTTTGAGTTAAATGAGTTTATCCGTTCCGGATTCGCAGGCTCGGTCCTCCAGTATGTTGTTGGGGGAACGAGCCTGCGAATCCGCCGGTTTTACCCGGCGGACTGCAGGGCCAGTTTTATTCCACACGCACCTCAATCGATTTGGGCAGTGCCTCCTCGCGCTTGGCGACCTTGATGGCCAACACGCCATCGACAAACTGCGCCGCCACGCTCTCGGCATGGCAGTCTTCCGGCAACGTGAAGCTGCGGCTAAACTTCCCGTGCGAGCGTTCAATGCGATGAAAGGTTTTCCCCTCCACCTTGCGCTCCAGATCGCGTTCGCCGGACAACATCAGCACGCCGTCCTCCACCGTGACCTTTACCTTGTCCTTACTCAGACCCGGCAATTCGGCGCGGATCACGTAATCCGTTTCCGTTTCTTCAATGTCCACCACCGGCGACCACGCCACCGATTGCTGCCCTTCACCGCCCAGCACCGAGGCCAGTCGATTGTGAAACAACGCGTCCATCTCATGGATCGGATTCCAAATACTCAATGTGTTCATGTTCATTCCTTTCAGGCGGTGTTCATTGCCGTCGCAAAGTCCCGCCAATTGGCTCTGCGACGTTTTAAAAATCCCAAACTTACACCTGTCTATAACAAGAAGCATGCCACGGCAAAAAACCGCAAAAACACGCTATAAACCCTATAAAACAGGTGTTAATGACTCAAGGAAGCTGTGAATACCCTGTTAAAAAGGGCATAATTGTCCCAGTTATAATAGGGTCAAGGTGTCCCTATTATTGGATGAGATCATTCAGTGAAGTGATGCAGTTGCCAATTGGCTCGGCTGCATCGCGGCAAAGCCAGCGGGACTGGAATCCAGCGGCTTGAGCCCCGTGATGATCCTCTATTTCGCTGTCGCCCACATGGAGGATTTGGGCCGGCGGCAATTGCAGTGCCTTAACGGCAGCTTGGAAGATTTCCGGTGACGGCTTGGTAAAACCCACTTCGGCGGAGACGATGATCACCTCGAACTCATGGGCCAGCTCCAAAGACTCCAACAACATGCGCAGTCGGTCGTCCCAATTGGAAATCACTGCCATGCGCATTTTCCGTTTTTTCAAAGCGGCCAACGAGGCGATTACATCTGGGTAAATGAACCACGGCTTGGAGGTCGCAAACTCGTCATACAGCTCATCAAAAAATGTCCGGCTGGGCAGCGTGGTTGTTAGCCCGTCAAAGGATTGGTCGACAATCGTTGCCCAGGCGTCCTTCGTATAGGCAAAATCCCCGCGCGCCTGCCAAGCTTTCACAAACTGCCCGGTCACCACGTCCGGTTCCACCTCCACACCGTGCCGTTGGGCTACCTCCGCATAGGCATGGCCCACCGAGGGCCACGGCTCAATCAAGGTGCCGCCCACATCAAAGGTGACCGCTTTTACATTTTCCATTCGTTCAAATTGGGTTCGTCAACGGCCCCGGCCAAGTTCAATGACTCCATCACTTCGCCGATTAGGTACAGAGACCCGGTCACCGCCACCAGCGGATCCTGTTTCACCGATTCCAAGCCGGCCCCGATGCTGCCCGCACATTCCACCGCGGCACAATGCGCGCGGGCGGCGGTGGCCAATTCATCGGGCCTCAGGCTGCGTTCACTGTTCACCGGCACGCACACCACGCGGTTCGCCAGTGGGGCGAGGGTGGCGACGATGCTGTCCCAGTTTTTATCCGCCAACATTCCCAGCAACAGGGTAGGGCGCTGATCGGCGTATTTCTCCTGCAACACATCGGCGAAGGCCTCGGCGCTGGCAGGATTATGCGCGGCATCGATAACCACCTGCTGTTCCCCCAGTTGAAAACACTGCGCGCGCGCTGCCCACTGCACCTTGGCGAGCCCGGCCTCAATTACGTTGGCAGGAATCTCGCTCAAAACCTCTCGGGCCACCAGCTTGGCTAGGGCAGCGTTTTGGCGCTGATGACGGCCGGACAATCGGGTGTTCGCCTCGTCGCTGGCTACGCTCATGGGTGCGCCGGCTTGAAATGCGTGGGATTCCAGCACCGACGAGGCCGTGGGCTCTTGTCGCGCACTGAACACGGGAATGCCGGGCTTGATGATACCGGCTTTCTCCGCGGCAATTTGCTCAAGGGTTTCGCCCAGATATTGTTGGTGATCCAGATCGATGGGCGTGATGACGGAGGCCAGCGGGGTGACAATATTGGTGGCGTCAAGACGGCCGCCAAGCCCGGTTTCCCACAAAACGATGTCCACCTCCTCACGCGCAAAATGCTCGAGCGCCATGACCGTGACCACCTCAAAGAATGTCGGCAGGCGGTCGGCCGGAAATTTTTTCAAGAGCGCCTGCAGACATTCAGTCAGCCGCACGATTTCCGCTTGGGACACTGGCCGGCGATTCACCTGAATGCGTTCACGGAAGCTCAGCAAATGCGGCGAGGTGTACAGCCCGGTCTTCAACCCGGCCTCCCGGCAGATGCTCTCCAACATGGCGCACACCGACCCCTTGCCGTTGGTGCCGGCCACGTGAATGAAACGCAGGCGTTCGTGCGGATTGCCGGCGTGTGCGGCGAGTTGGCGCGGATTGTCGAGGCCCAGCTTGGAACCCAGCAAGCGCAGCTCGTACAACCAATCGATGGCTTCCGAATACGTCACGGTTTTTAAGTGCTGCCGGCGGGGCGCCGGCAGCGCGTTAAGCGTTGGTGTGTTCGTGGGCGGCCTTGATGAAGCCGGCAAAGAGGGGGTGGGCCTGGACGGGTTTGCTTTTGAATTCCGGATGCGCCTGGGTGGCCATGTAGTAGGGGTGATCCTTCAACTCGATCAATTCCACCAGGGCACCATCAGGCGAGGTGCCGCTAAAGACAAAATCCTTGGCCTCAAACTGCTCGCGGTAGGCGTTGTTAAACTCGTAACGATGCCGATGCCGTTCGTTGATCTCCTCAGTGCCGTACAACTCGGCGGCCTTGCTACCGGGCGTCAGTTTGCAAGCCTGTGCGCCGAGACGCATGGTGCCGCCCATGTCGGTCACGTTTTGTTGTTCGTCGAGCAAGGCGATGATGGGGTGGGGTGTTTGCGGTTCAAACTCCGCCGAATGCGCGCCTGCCAGCCCCAGTGCGTGCCGGGCAAATTCAATACAGGCGATCTGCATGCCGAGGCACAAGCCGAGGTAGGGCACATTATTTTCGCGGGCGTATTGGGCGGCCAACACCTTGCCTTCCACGCCGCGTTCGCCAAAGCCGCCCGGCACGAGGATGCCGTCCATCTCCGACAAATGCGCAGCGGCACCGTCACGCTCGATGTCCTCGGAATCCACGCGCACAATTTCAATCGCGCAATCGTTGGCGCCGCCGGCGTGGGTGACTGCTTCGTAAACGCTCTTGTAAGCGTCCTGCAAATGGATGTATTTGCCGATCACCCCGATGCGCACCTGGTGTGTCGGCTCGACGATGCGCTTGATGACGGTCTCCCACTCGTTCATGTCGGCCGGCTGAGTGTTCAGGCCCAGTTCTTCGCAAACGAGTTCATCCATTTTCTCACGCTGCAACATCAGCGGCACTTCGTAAATGGAATGCTCCACATCGATCTCCTCAATCACGCCGTCCACCGGCACGTTGCAAAAGAGCGAAATCTTCTGGCGCATATCCTGATCAATGGGCTTCTCCGTGCGACAGACCAGAATATCCGGTTGAATGCCGATCTCGCGCAGCTTGGCAACGGATTGCTGCGTAGGCTTGGTCTTCAGCTCGCCGGCGGCGCGGATGTAGGGCACGTAAGTGACATGCACAAAAATGGAATTGCCGCGCCCGCATTCGAGGGCAAATTCCCGAATCGCCTCGAGGAACGGTAGCCCCTCAATGTCGCCGGTGGTGCCGCCGATCTCGGTGATCACCACGTCGGCACCGCTTTGTTCGCCGACCGCCTTGACGCGCTGCTTGATCTCATCAGTCACGTGCGGAATCACCTGCACGGTCTTGCCGAGATAATCGCCGCGCCGTTCCTTTTCGAGCACGGTTTGATACACGCGCCCGCTGGTGAGATTGTTGAATTGCGTCAGCTCCGAGTGGGTGAACCGTTCATAATGGCCGAGGTCCAGATCCGTCTCAGCACCATCATCCAACACATACACCTCGCCGTGTTGGAACGGGCTCATCGTACCGGGATCCACGTTGAGGTAAGGATCGAATTTCTGCAGCGCCACCTTGAGGCCACGCGCCTCGAGCAGGGTGCCGAGGGAGGCGGCAGTGAGCCCCTTGCCAAGGGAACTGACTACACCGCCTGTCAAAAAAATGTATTTCATTTATTCAGCAACGCCTCCACACGCTGCACATCTTCCGGCACATCCACTCCGATGGCCTCGTACTCCACCTGCCTCACGGCAATCTCAATGCCGTTCTCCAGTGCCCGCAATTGCTCCAGCCGCTCGGCCTGTTCCAGCGGGGAAGGGGGGAACTCCACCAACCGCTGCAAAGCCTCGCACCGGTACCCGTAAATGCCCAAGTGCTTCAAAAACGAAAAAGCCGCCAACTGCTGTTCGGGACTCTCCTCGGCCAGATCGCGCACGAACGGAATCGTACGCCGCGAAAAATATAGGGCGCGGCCCGTGGCACTGACAACGACTTTCACCACGTTGGCGTCCGAATAGTCCGAAATGTTGTTCACAGGCGTGGCGGCCGTGGTCATTTCCGCTTCACTCAGGGCGTCGGCCACCGCATCGATCACCTCCGGCGCAATCAACGGCTCGTCACCCTGCACATTCACCGCCGCATCACAATCCAGCCGCGCGGCTACCTCGGCAATGCGGTCCGTTCCGCTGGGATGATCGGCCCGCGTCATTTCCACTGGGCAAAACTCCCGCGCCACCTCGGCAATCCGTTCATCATCTGTGGCCACAATCACCTCCGCCAGCGATGGCGCCTCGCGGCAACGCTCCACGACGT
>WTHG01000084.1 GCA_011523245.1 Verrucomicrobiales bacterium
GGGTGATTGAGGATAAGCTGGAGAAGTTATCGGCTCATAGCTTGGCGCCGGTGGATCAGCGAATTCAGGACTTCATGAATGAGGTCTTCGGGAAAGAGGCCCCTCAGCTGCTTCGGGAAACTTTCAAGCTCGATCAACATGGGCTGGCCCGCACGATTGCGTTGCCGCGCGAAGGGGACACGTACAGCAATCCAATCATCAATAGCTTCCGCGTCACGCAGGGTATCCTGCATAATCCCTCAAAGGATAAGCGCACGACCAAAGGGGTTTTTCACGTGGTGGAGCATGGATTGCCGATTCCCGATGATAAAAAGGCGGTGCCGGTGAATGCCGCCCGGGAGATTTTTAAGGCCGCATTTCAGGCTCCGGATTGGCTAACGGAAATGCCGTTTGCCGCCGGATCGGATCGGCCGGTGAATACTTGGCTAAGCCTATTATTACGGCCGGTGGTATGTCCGGAGGTCTCGGGGTTTGTGGAAGAGAAATCGCTGGAGGTCCGTTTCTTTGCGCCGGCTTCCATGGCGGCGAATTTGGATTTTGTGGAGAGCGTGTTCGGCAACGGTGGCGATCCGGCTGATCCAGCCAATGATGCCGGGCTAGATGTCCGCCATTGGACCGGGCACACTGGAGGTATCTTTCTGGCACCACATTTGATCGAGTTAAAGAAAAAGGATCTCGGTCTACCGCATCATAGCGAGGCCACCGAGCGTCAGGTACGTGACGGCATGTGCTGGGAGGATCCGGATGAGCTCTACAATGATGGCGGCGCCTTCAAGCTCACCTGCCGCGATGAACAAGGCCGTGTGATCACGGTGATTGCGGACAACTATTTTGGTTACTGCAAAAAAGAGGTTAAGACGCAGATCGGGCTTTCAGCCAATCTTTTTGGGCTTTCGGAAGAGGAACATGCCGGCGGCGCACAGGTGCACGCGAGCTACAACCTCAGCCGTACATTTCATGCGCAACGGATTTTGCCGGATCAAAACTCTTCCTTTACCGAAAATATTAAGCGTTACGGCGAGTCGTTTATGAAGCTGGAAGAAGGAGGCTATGCGAGTGACCGGAATTATCCGGATATTTTTTACGTCCCTGAAAGCGCTACCTTCAAACTGCAACGCCAAGAGATCACTTGGAGCAATCCCGATGGTTCTGCGGGCGAACTACAGATCCAGCCTGGTGAGGTTTATATGTTGCCCAGTGGCTATAAGGTGGAGATGCGCAAGAGCAAGCACGACGGCAAATGGCGTCTGATCGGCACCATCGGCGAAGGCTTTCTCTGCCACAAGCCTTGCACGGTATCCGGCGGTGGCAAATCGGAGATTTCCAAATCTCTGCATGATATGATCCTCAGCGGCCCCGTGTTTGTACAGGACCTCAAGGAGGACCTCGCCCAAGCCCGATCCATCATCGGTCGCTCGTACAGCGATCGGTTTCGGTATCCGGAAAAACACGAGCAGCGCGGCCGCACCATTCTGTCCCCACTGCGCTCGATTGGCTCGGTCATCAAACTACTCACCCCCTCGGACACCATGTACACCGATGAGTACAACGACTGGCTGCGCTCCATTCCTTCGCATGTGAAGGAACTGGTCTTCATCATCAAGCGCGAATACCGCGAGGATTGGGGCGACGACTGGGATCGCCGGTTCACCGTGGATACGGTGGATGGCAAACCCGGCAACGAGCTGCGACTCAATGGCGTGAAGCTCAAGACCAATTTCCTGCGTGTCGGCTTCGATGCAGCCGAGCGCTGGAGGCTTTACCGCCTACGCGAAGATTTCGAGCCGGCCATGAAGATCATTGCCGAGGACGACATCTCCGCTTCCACCGTGGCCCCCGTACGTCACACGCCTAAACTGGGCCCGGGAGACTGGAACGAGTCCGCGAAGTTTGTACACAACTGCGAGTACCGACTCTTTCAACGGCCCGACGATGCGGTGATCCGAGGTTATGATACCGTGACCGAGCGCGACTTTTCCGCTCCCGGAAATTTCTTCAGTAACTACGCCCCTATTCCTGTTGAGAAAATTCGTGAACAGGTAAACCAAACTCTCGAGTTTGAAACCTACACGGAGACCCTACAGGAGCTGCTCGCCGAAGCCGCCGAAGCCGAGGAAGGCTACGTGTGTTCCTCCGCCAACCCGCGCATCATCGATGGCAAACCCACTGCCAACCCGCGTTACCTGCAGATCCGACCGGATCTCCAGCAACAACGCAAAGTTTACATCGCCCAAACCGGCACCCGCTTGCGGCGCGAATTGCCGGCGGAAGATTCTGTAATGTATCCCGTACGCGGCATCCTACCCGGACGCCGCAACAACGGCCCAAACCGTGAGCAAGGCATTCCGCCGCTCTGCTGTTTTGCGCCGATTCACTACGTGGAATTGCCCGAGTTGTTCATGGATTTCATTGCCAGCCTCACCGGCAAATCCCCCAGCACCACCGGTGCTGGATCCGAAGGCGCCATGACCAAGGCTCCCTTTAACGCCCTCCTGCCCATCCACGATCTGAACACCGCGCTCGTCGCCTACGCCGCCACCGGCCAGGGCGCGTTTGTCACCTCCGCCGGACGAGTTGGGCCGCACTACAAAGTGGATCACGACATCTCACTGCTCATCCCCGAGATTTGGAGCCGTTTTCGATTTGGGGAAAACCTGCCCGAACGTATGATCTCTCAGGGCTATCTCGAGCGCCTAGAAGATTATCAGCACGCCGGCCAAACCATTGCCGCCGGTCGGCTTGGCTACCGCATCACCCAGCGCTTTGCCCACGAATACTTCGGCCGCATCTTCCACGATCCGGATTCCGTGTTTCCCGAGGACATGCTTAGGCCCGAACTGCAGGATGCCGAGCTCTACGCCGAGAGCATCACCACCATCACCGACACCC
>WTHG01000278.1 GCA_011523245.1 Verrucomicrobiales bacterium
TTTTAATTCTATTAATTTCAATGGCGGCTCTGCTGGTCGATGCCGCTGAGATGGACGCCCCGCAAAAGGTGATGGTCCAGGCGGTGTTTAAAGAAAACGCTCGTGAGTTGGCCAGCCCGCGGCTGATCGTGCTTGATGGCAAAGAGGCCCAGATAGAGATCAAGCGAGAGATTGCGGTGCCCGGCCGCGAACAACCCTTGGACGCGGGTATTGTACTAACAATTCGTCCGTTTGTTGAGGAAGATTGCGTGCGGTTCAGCGGCTTTCTCCAAGTCAGGACCGAGGTGGCCTGCAAACCGGAGCGCAAAACTGATCTGCATGTGGTTGGATTCCAGACTCGCGAAGCCTTTTTCAAAGGCACTGCGGAATCCGAGGAATTCATACGCTTCACCCTTGATGGCATGAAGATAAGTCTGAAATTTGCCGTGGTAGGCCGGTCCACCGCGCGAGACTGATTCAGTGCCACGGGCTAGACAAATTGCCAAAGCGGCCGCTATAAACGGCCGTCTTTTTTTATGAAACGAAACGGATTATTGGCGGCGGGTAGCTGGATTGTGGATCAGGTGAAGATGGTGGATGTGTTTCCGCAACGCGAGACACTGGCGAACATCCTCAGCCAGAGCGAAGGTACGGGCGGTTCGCCCTACAACGTACTAATCAATCTTTCCAAGCTCGGCGCGAAATTCCCGATGAGCGCCGCCGGCCTCGTGGGCAATGACGGGCTCGGCCAATATATTCTCGATGACCTGAAGCATCATAAGATTGATGCCTCACAAATGCGCACCACCGCCAAGGCGCCCACCTCCTATACAGACGTGATGACCGAGGTGAAGACCGGCCGGCGTACCTTCTTTCATTGTCAGGGCGCCAATTCGTTATGGGACGGCAAGGGCCTGGATTTTAAGAAATCAAACGCCAAGATTTTTCACGTCGGTTATCTGCTATTGCTCGATGGCATTGATGCGGCTGATCAACGCTACGGCACACGCGGTGCGGCCCTTTGCGCCAAAGCCCAGCGCGCCGGACTCAAGACGAGCATTGATTGCGTGAGCGAAGACAGCGACCGGTTTGCCCGCGTGGTCACGCCGATCCTAAAATACACGGATTACTGCATCCTCAACGAATTGGAAGCCGGCAAGACCACCGGCAACGTGATCCGTCGTAAGAACGGAACGCTGGACACCGCAGCCCTGCGCAAAGCCGCGAAGGCGTTGTTGAACAAGGGCGTGAGAGAATTGGTGTGCGTACATTTTCCTGAAGGCGGCTACGTGCTCACGTCGGAGGGTACAGAATATTGGCAATCCTCCTTGAAGCTACCGCAAAGCTACATCAAAGGTGCGGCCGGCGCGGGCGATGCCTTCTGCAGCGGCATGCTGATGGGTATCCTTGAAGACTGGGATCTGCAGCGCAGTCTGCTTACGGCTGTGTGCGCAGCGGCGCAGAATCTCAGCGACCCCACCTGCACCGGCGGCATGAAAAGCCTGCGCACAGTGATGGGCTTGGCAAAGAAATTTAAGCTGCGACCAAAGTTGAAATAGTATCCTTCCAAAACTCAACGAATAGGCAGTCAATGGCGTTAGAATCTAGGAATATGAAGCATTTGTTTTTGGTTTTGGTGATGGCTTTTCCTCTAATGGGAGACGACGAAAAAAAATCCGCCCCGCCAGAAAAAAATAAGCTAACGCCCAAGCAGGTAGCAGATCTTTTTGCCGATGATATTGGCACGTGGAGGTGCAAAGGTAAATCCCAATTAATTGGAGTTGATCCAAATACTGGTCTTCCTCGTAAACCTGTGGATGAGGATATGTTTATGACCATTCGCTGGAAAGTTGAAGGTAAGTCAACCGAGGCTCTTTTCACCGTGAAAATTAACAACAAGGATGTTTCCTTTGTTGGACTAAAAGAATATGACGCCAAGCAAGGGGTGTTTATTTGGCGTCTCAAAGGAGAAGGCTTGCGTGAGGGGTACACACGACAGACTTATGATTTAAAAACAAAGACATATCACGGAAGGACCAACTATCCTGATGGAGCCAAAGAGTTCGATACCTTTCAAATAATCAACAAAAATAAAAGGCTGTTTGAGACTCAAGTTAAGAAAAATGGTAAAGTAACATTCTGGCGCAAAGCTACATTTACAAGAGTCACTCAAGACCAGCCTGATGATGGGAATTAACTGCCGATATTGGCTCTGATGACATAATGTGCGTCGAAGCCGATGGGAGCCAATTAAGCAGTCACAAAAAAGGACGAGCAGGAACTCGTTCCTCTTTCGATCAAATGGGGCGCGTTATTCGCCGGCGCGTTCGAGATATTTGCGGTTCTTCACGTCGACCTTGATTTTCTCGCCAGTCTTAATGAAGAGCGGGGCCTGAATCATCACACCGGTCTCGAGGGTAATAGGCTTCATCACGTTACTGGCGGAATCGCCTTTCACGCCCTCCGGAGCATCGGACACGGTGAGCACGACATTGGCGGGCAATTCCACCATGGCAAGGGTGCCATCCACATAGGTGGCAGTGAGCGGCGTATTCTCGGTCATGAAATCCTTCACCTCAGCCATGATCTCTGCGGAGACATTTTCCTCTTCGTAGGTATCGGGATCCACCAACACATAATTTTCGGCATTCATGTAGCTGAATTCCAGCTTCCGGGTGGTCATGGGCACGATTTCCACATTCTCGGAGGAGTTGAACCGATTGTCGGAGGATTTGCCGGTGGACAGGTTGCGGAGCTTGGCCTGAATGTAGGCTGGGCCTTTTCCGGGCTTCACATGGCCCGTTTCCATCACCACGCAAATCGCGCCATTAAATTTAATCGCGTTGCCGCGCCGAAGATCGTTTGCAATCGCCATAGTGTTTCAGGGGTTAAAGGCCGG
>WTHG01000027.1 GCA_011523245.1 Verrucomicrobiales bacterium
ACAATGTGCAGGCGATGCATGCGGCTACGGCTATGGGCGATTCCATCCGGGAAGTGTTGAACCGCAAGCGAGGTCAGCCGTTGGCCGGTATTCTGGTGGCTTCGGATGGCGCGCATAACATGGGTGCCCAGCCGCGAACGCTGATCAAGGAACTGAAGGAATCGGGCGTGCCGTTGTATTTTTATGGCGTGGGCATCACGTCGCCCCGCGACATTATTGTCACCGAAATGGACGCGCCACCTGCCTCGTTCCTGGGCGATGAAGTGCTGGTGAGGGTGCGCGTGCGTTCCCAGGGGTTGGCCGGCCAAAACGGCCAGTTGATTCTGACGTTGAACGGCAATCAGGTTGCTGAAGAAACGGTAGCTTTCGGGCCGGACGGCGAACAAGAGATCCCGCTTCGCATCAAGACCGACGAAGCCGGCGGCTTTGATTTACGGGCATCAATCGCCGGGCGCGATGATGAGACCAACCGGGACAACAATTCAGTGCAACGCCGCTTGCGCGTCGTGGATGACAAAATTCGTGTGTTGTTCGTCGAGCAATCGCCCCGCTGGGATTACCGATATTTGCAGGCCGTGCTCACCCGTGATCGACGGGTGGAAGTGAAGACGTTGCTCCTCGAGGGCGATCCGGCTATTGCTCGCGAGGAAGATTCGCCGTACATCGAGAAGTTTCCCGAGAATAAAAGTGAGCTCTTTGAGTATGATGTGGTGGTGTTCGGCGATGTGGATCCAAAGAGCCTGAACGGTAATCAGATGGATAATCTGAACGAATTTGTATCCCGGTTCGGCGGTGCTTTTGTAATGATCGCCGGCCGTCGGCACAGCCCGCTGTCCTATGCCGATACCCCGGTGGCCGACATGTTGCCGGTGGAATTCGATGAGAGCGGAGAGTTGGCCGATGACGCCGTGTCGGATAAACCCATTGACGTGGAGCTAACGGCTCTCGGTAAAACCGACCCAATGCTGGATTTATCTGATCCGGATAATCCCAGTGAGGATCTTTGGGCGGATTTGCCGCCGATTTATTGGGTGGCGCCGGTGGATCGCAAGCCCGGCGCGGAAGTGCTGATGGTGGATCCGACTGAGGAAACCGATAACGGCAAACGCCCGGTCATCGCCCGCCATCAATATGGCTTGGGCCAGGTGCTCTATGTCGGCACGGATAACACCTGGCGTTGGCGGCGTAATGTGGGTGACCTCTACTACACGCGCTTTTGGGGGCAGGTAAACCAACGTATGGCCCAGCAACGCTTCATTGGGGCCGACAAACGCACACAAATTTCACTGAACAGCCAGAACTTCCTGACTGGCGATCGCGTGCGAGTGTACGCGCGCCTGTACAAAGCGGGATATGAACCCTTTGATGAGGACACAGTGCGCGGTGTGGTCACCGATGGATCCGGGAATCAATTTGAAGCTCCCCCTCTCAAAGCAGTGGCGGGGCAACCCGGACTTTATTTTGGCGAGTTTATGGCGCCGGATGCGGGACAATATCAGTTTCACATGGCGCCTTCGCCGGATACCAAGAGCGACTTCACTGTCGTGGAAGCTACCGTGGAGCTAAGCGAAACGGCCATGAATGCCAAGTTGATGGAAGATCTGGCGCAGCAAACCGGCGGCCGCTTCTTTCGCGAGGAAAACCTTCATGAATTGGCCGAGTCCATTTCCGCGAAGAAAGTGGCGGTCGATAGCCGCCGTGAAGTGGAGTTGTGGGCCACACCGTTGTATTTCATTCTGATTATGCTGGTTGTCACCATCGAGTGGGTGGTGCGTAAATTCTCCCACCTGAAATGAGTAAAGACGTCACAGCTCAACCCAGCCGTCTTCTGGAAGCCAAATTGGCAGCCGTGCGGTCTAAGCACTTGAACGTGGGGCTGGGCACAGGCGTGGCCTGGTTAGCCGTCGCCGCCGTGGCGCTATTGGCCGGCGGGATGTTGCTGGATTGGAAATTGGATCTCGATAAATCCGTCCGTACCCTGCTGCTGTTGATCGACGCCATTATTTTGGCCGTCATTTTTATTCGGCACATTTACACCCCGCTGACTGTGCGACCTTCGCATGAGGAAGTGGCGCTGGAAGTGGAGCAAACGATGCCGGAGTTTCGTAGTCGCCTGATCGCTTCCACGCAGATGGCTGGGAAAAAGGAGGAGGATTCCACCGCGGATATGTTCGTCCGCGCCATGGTAGGCCAAACCGAAAAGATGGCCGGGCCACGGGATTTTAACAGCGTGGTTTCCTCGGATGGTTTCGTGAAGGCCTTGGTCTGGGCCGTGTTGATCGTAGGCTGCGGCGCGTTGGCGTTTAACAAATACCAGCCGGACACGGGCGATCTGTTGAATCGTGCTTTTCTGGGCGACAAACCGGTGCCACGATTTACGCACATTGGATCCATTGACGTCTATCGCATCGCCGAAAGCGGCCAGGAATCCACCGAGGTTATCGCCCGCGGCGATACGGTTATTGTGGAAGTGGTAATTGATCCTAAGAGCCGCATCACGCCCACCGAGGCCGTGATCGGTATCAAGTACGCCAATGCTGATCGCTCCACGCCGCACACGCGGCCGATTGATAATAAAGACGGCGCGGCGAAAGCCACACTCAAGCTGGAGAACGTGCGCGAATCATTCATTGTTTTCGCTCAGGCCAATGATGGAAAGAGAGAACGGAAAGTGGAAGTCGTACCGCGTCCGGCTGTTCGGACCATTGAATTTACTCAAGTGTATCCTTCCTACACCGGGTTGGCTGAAAAATCCCGCCAGCGTGGCGACCTCAGTTTGTTGCTCAACAGCAAATTGAAGATTCGCGTACAGGCCAACAAGATGGTGGCGAAAGGGCAGGTTGTGTTAAAGGATTCCGAAGGCGCTCCAATCACCAT